>JAIRYN010000027.1 GCA_031267575.1 Synergistaceae bacterium
CGAAGATTTTTTCTACTTTCGTTACCTTCGCGCTTGAGCTTCTTTCATCTCTACGCTGTGGTTCTTCGAGCTTTAGGGATTGCCAGCAATTAAATAAGTTCATGACCAGGAATTTCACCTGATCCTGCATACTCTTCACAGAGTATGGAAGGCTTTTATAGTACGTTTCATAAATATCCATATGAAATATCCATATAAAATATCCACACGAATAGATACATGAATAGATATATGAAATGGATACATGAATGGATACATGAATGGATATTTATGTAAAGACTATATTGTTACCTCTGGGATTCAGCAACGCGACGATGGGGACACGCATATCCGTCGCAAGGTGCGTGAGTTTCTTTACACCTTCCAATAATCTAGACTTTATCACGGAAATGTCGTGTCTGCACCGATCCAAAAAAGCATCTTCCTTCAAAGCAATCTCGGCGAGGACCGCGGCCTGCCGGGTAACAGCGAAAGGTGAGCTGACCTTGTCACAGTACTTCATGACTTCCTCGTCGCAGATCACGTAGCCGATTCGGAGGCCTGCCATACCGTAACCCTTCGAGAAAGAGCGCGCTATGATGAGGTTTTTGTATTTAGGCATCAGGGACACCACAGACTCACCTTTCGTTATGAAGTCACCGTAAGCCTCGTCGACTAGGACCGCCGCTCCCAATTCCGCCGCGCGGGCGAGAATGATTTCTATCCCGTCGAGACCGATAACCTGTCCCGTCGGGTTGTTTGGGTTATCAATATACACCAAGGCGTGGTCCTCTGTAATCGCGCCGGATAATTTTTCCGCGTCAAAGCGACAATCGTCGTTTTCCCTGTTTTTTCTGAAATCCACAGCCTCGTAAACACCACCAAGGGAAAGGACTCCGGCAGAAAAATCTGTAAACTGAGGCAAATAGCCTAAAACATTCACCCCTTCGCCCACAAACGCCCTGCACACAGCCTCCAGAACGGCAATCGAGCCGCCGTACAAGCGTACCTGCGATGGTCGCAGGCACGCATACTCCGCCCAAAAATCAGCGATAGCCCTCAACGTGGAATCGTAAGGAAAGTTTGGATAAGAGACGATATCCCCTAACCGTTCAAGCCCTCCCTGCTTGATGCTCGCCTGGCAAAGGGTTTCAGGAGGGCCAGTGAGGTCGCTTTCGGCCGAACGAGCTCCGCCCCCCTGAGCTTGAACAATTACGATATCCTTAACATCCAACCCCGCAGCCTGTGTCACCAATTCGGGAGTTCCAAACGGATTGACGCCCAAAGAACAGTCCAACGTCACTTCATATTCCCCAAAATCGTCGGGCTTAATATAAGTCTGCTTTTCATAATCAACGAGACATCGTTTGAATCGCAGGCTTTTGCTAAATATTTTTTCACTCACCTCTGTAGTCATCAAAACTTATTCCGATCCTTTCAGCGTATTAATACCTACTTATAACGAGTAGATACATTTCGCGTAGTATTTCTTTGACTATGAAGCCAAAGAAAAAGCTGAATCTCGCAAAACTCGCGAAAATGCTCCATAAGCGCCGTTGTAGTACAGATCTACAACAATGGACCACCTCCTTATTGTCAAACTTATTGTCAAACTTATTGTCAAAACACACTACCCTGCTACCTACGCCGTTTGATGCATCGTACATAAACCATGCGCAACCTTCCCAATTTTATTTTAGAACCTAAACTTTTTGGGCTGGAAGCATTTGGCGGATCAAAATACAAATAAAGAAAAATATTCCCAGGTAGCCCACATAGGGATAAACCGTCCCGACCAGCGTTCCGAAAGGAAGCTGTCCGCCGAAGTAGGCTATAGCGGAAAGCACCACCACCAAGACCTTATGGCCTGAAGTTCCTTCCTTCGTAAACCTATCGCAGGTTACCCATAGCATGGGAGCCGCTGTGGAGTAAATTTCCCCGATCAGGATGACAGAGAAAATATTGGCCAGCAGAGGTGTCAACCTGTTGGCCAGAAAGAGGTTGGGAACCGACAGCGTCGCCACGTCGCCGGCATAAGTCAGTTGTCCCACCAACAACAGAACACCTGCCAACATCAATGCGAGACTCCCCACTATGGCGCCTAGTTTTGCCTCCCGGCGGCTATTGGCAGACGCACCCATAGATGTCAGAAACGGCACCGAACCGGTCACGTTGTACGCTACGTAAAGGACGCCGGATACCCACCAAAATTTTGTCGCGCTGGGTATGACTCCGGTCTTAATGACCTCCTGAGCACTCGATAGGCCCGAAGGGTTGATCGCAATCGCTCCGATCGCGATGATAATGGTAAAGAGGATCGTGAAGGGCCCTAATGCTCCGATGATGTCGATGATTCTGCGCAATCCGAACAAAACGCTGATCAGAACAGCGAGCGCCATGATAAAACAGCCATACTCCACCGGCAGTCCATAATATTCATTCATTGTGGCTCCCGCACCCGACACCATGATGACAACCACCGAAAAAAGAAAGAGAGGGACAAACCACTCGAAGAAGATACTGATTCCCCTGCCCACGTAGTAGAGAAGGTTGTCTTTTTTATCCGTGAAGATCAACCAGTGATCGAAAGACTGCTTGCTTTCGGCCGCGTCATCTTTCGTGTCGTAGCCCCTGCACATGAGGGCCACGCCGGACCAGGCGAAAAGAAACATGCTGACGCACGCGCCGACGATCCCTAGATAACCATACGCGGTAAAAAACTGCATGATCTCCTGTCCGCTGGCGAATCCTGAACCGATCATAAAAGCGACGAACGCGCCCCCAAATTTCAAAACGCTGATGGCGCTAACCTTCTCCTCACTACCCATCTCCACGACCTCCTATTTTGCGTTGCATGATTACACTATCACTTTATACTGCCATAATTTATAATTTTTTACAATATTTATTTTGTAAACTTCATCCCAACCTTTACGATAAAGCGATGAGAAAACTAACGGCTTCAGCCGTTGGATGAGAATCGCAACGCTGCCAACGGCAGCGTTTGTTTTGTATTTGGTTTCTTGCCATATGGCTACTTTCATGTTAAACTCCTTTTATGGCTTATCAACACGAGATGCGGGGCGGAACACGACCGGGATATTAATGCGGCTGTAAATATTCTCAGAGTGGGGGGCGTCTACTCTTATGGGGGCATTAACTCTTAAATGGGGGCATTAACTCTTAAAGGAGAAGATGTAAGACCGGTTTCAGTCGGCTGGCTTTTTCGATCTTAGAATACCATAACTTTAGTCGTGGGAGTATGTTAACTAATCTATTTTTTTGTCCGCATCCACCATATAAAATAAATCATATAAAATAAATATTGATAAAGCTAAAATCACTGGCGAAAGAGAGGGGGTATTTTCGCGATGAAAAATTCTGGTCCGGGAAACGCGATTCCAGAAGAAACGACGGCTTTGCTCTTGATCGAATGGTTTTCCCTCCACGCTAGAGCGCTCCCCTGGCGCAAGGACTATTCCCCTTACCACATTCTGGTATCGGAGTTCATGTTGCAGCAAACCCAGGTGGACATGGTGATCCCCTATTTTGAAAAATGGACGTCGGCTTACCCCGATCTGGCCTCTTTGGCCCAAGCCTCGGAAGCGGACGCGGCAAAGCTCTGGGAAGGTCTCGGGTACTACTCCCGGTGCCGTAACCTGCTCGCGGCCGCCCGCGCCATGATCGCGGAGGGGTACGAGAAACCGCCGTTTTCAGTAGAGGAGTTATCTCGTTATCCGGGTATCGGCCCTTATACAGCAGGAGCTATGGCTAGCATCGCCTATAACGTCTCGGTTCCCGCGGTAGACGGCAACGTAGAACGCGTGATAGCGCGTCTCTTCGACCTGGAGGAAGCCGCGGGAAGCCTCACTCTGAGACGCGCGGCCTCGGAAAAAGTCTCGGAAATGATGCCGGAGGGAAAGGCGCGTGCTTTCAACCAAGCCTTGATGGAGCTGGGCGCTTTGGTTTGTTTGCCCCGGAAACCTCTTTGCGGAAAGTGTCCTTGTAGAAACCACTGTCTTGCGGCGCGGAATGGTGTTCAGTTGAAGCGTCCTTTGCCCAAGGCGCGTCCCACCGTGGAGAAAATCTCGGCATGGGGTGTGTTGCCTGTGATCGACGGAGCCTTTTTGCTGCGCCGCCGCCCCCAAAAAGGACTATGGGCAGGCTTCTGGGAAATTCCCTGGTTCGCCCGCAAAACGGAAGACGTGTTCTCCGACCTCCGGAGCTGGGGAGAAGAGATAGGGCTCGAATGCTACTCCTACGTGGAGGTAGGGACGGCGCGTTTTTCCTTCACGAACCACCAGGTGACGGCCTGGTTCGTGACCTGCAACGCTCGCCTCCTCCTTTGCCTAAAGGAGCAAATCCATACCGGGGAGTGGGGGCTTTATAAGCCGGGGGATCTGGCGTCGCTTACCCTTCCCGCTCCCAGCCGTAAGTTCCTGAAACTTTTGGATTTATGAAGCTCTATTCTTTAGACCTTGCCATATCCAGCATATCCAGAGTGAAGAGACCTCAAGCCAGGGCAAACGCGCAAACTACAAGTTGTTGCTATAATTTTTTTATCCTCTATGCGTAATTTCATCTCGATCTCGCGCTTTTGGGTAAGATTTTTGGGCTTGACTCCAGCGCGACTTTCGTTGATAATATATCGTTGTATTCTCAAAAGGCTCTAAAAATAAAGAGTCGGGGAATGTGTTGATTTGGGGTGTAGCCAAGCGGCAAGGCAGCGGACTTTGGCTCCGCCATCGTTGGTTCGAATCCAGCCACCCCAGCCAAGGTTGAACGAAGAGGGGCCGGGTCCCCTTGTTTTTTTCTTTCGAGGTGAGAAAGTGTGCCGAATTCCACGTTAGGGATTTTCGTTATGGCTGCGGGAAAAGGAACCCGCATGAAAAGCGATCTTCCTAAAGTTCTTCTTCCGATCCTCGAAAAACCAATGTTGGGATACCTCTTGAAGACCGTCTTGGAGTGCCAACCCCAAGAAGTGGCCGTTCTCGTTGGACACCAAGGAGAACGGGTGTGTGATTACCTGAAGATCTTCCCCTCCGTGGAACCTTTGTGGCAAAAGGAGCAATTGGGCACGGGCCACGCCGTGCGGACCGCCCGCCAATGGTGGGAGCGTTTTGATCGCGTGTTGGTCCTCAATGGAGATCTGCCGCTCCTGGGAACCGAAACCCTTCGGACTTTTTTGCGGGAACACGACGAACGCCGGGACTATTCCTGTTCCCTGCTGAGTTTTGTGACGGATCATCCCGAAGGATACGGCCGAGTGGTGCGGGAGCCGGATGGAGGAATGTCCATCGTAGAGCACAAGGATGCGACCCCTGAACAGCGCCTCATCCAGGAGGTCAACGGGGGGTGCTATGTTTTCGAGACAAAGCGTCTGGCTCAGGTTATCGACTGTTTAGAAAATCGCAACGCCCAGGGAGAGTTCTACCTGCCCGACGTGATCGCCCTGATGCGAAAAGCGGGATTGAAAGTTCGGGCTTCAATAGCCGACGAAGAAGAAATGCTGGGAGTCAACACCCAGGCGGAGCTTGCCCAGGTTACGTCACGGACGCGCGACGCCTTGGCACGGTACTGGATGAACCGGGGTGTTCAGATAGCGGACCCCTCTGCCGTGTGGATCGGCCCGGATGTAGAGTTAGCGGCCAACGTTTGCTTGATGCCTGGCGTCCAGATATGGGGAAACTCCATCGTGGGGGAGGGTACTGTCTTGGGGCCTTATTGCGTCCTGCGGAACGCCCGCTTAGGGCGAAGGATCAACCTGATCGCTTATGTAATGGTGGAAAACAGTGAGCTACGCGACGATTCAAAAGCGGGACCCTTCGCCTATATACGCGAGGGGTCTTTTTTGGCGGAGGAAGCCTTTGCCGGAAAGTTTGTCGAACTTAAAAAAACCCGGGTGGGCAAGGGCAGCAAGGTCCCTCATCTCTCTTACCTGGGCGACGCTGTTCTAGGGGAAAATGTTAATATAGGGGCAGGAAGCGTCACCTGTAACTACGACGGCAGGAATAAGTTTCCGACGAAAATAGGAGATCGCTGCTTTGTGGGAAGCAACACGATGATGGTAGCGCCCGTAACATTGGGCAATGATTCCATGACCGCCGCGGGTTCCACGATTACCGCGGATGTTCCCGATGGCGCTTTGGCAGTGGGGCGGACGCGCCAAAAGAACATCGAAGGTTGGGTTCTCAAAAAGAGAGCGCTGGAAAAAAGAGACTGAAGGGCAGATTGTTACAAAATAGGAGGACGGGCTCGTGTCTGGCGTGAAGGATCTCAAAATTTTCTCCGGTACGGCGCATCCCGATTTCGCCACGCGTATTTGTAGCGAGTTGGGGGTAAGGTTGTCGGTAGCGCGACATTACCGTTTTTCAGACGGCGAAGTAGGCCTTTCAATCGATGAGAGCGTTCGGGGCTCCGATGTTTTTGTCATACAACCCACATCTTACCCCACGAACGAAAACCTGATGGAGTTGCTTATCATGGTGGACGCCTTCAGAAGGGCCTCGGCCAGCCGAATCAATGTGGTGACACCCTACTTCGGATACGCTCGTCAAGACCGTAAAAGCAAGCCAAGAGAGCCGATTACGGCCAAGCTGGTCGCCAATCTGATCACGAACAGCGGAGCGGACCGGGTGATTACGGCGGACCTTCATGCAGGGCAAATTCAGGGTTTTTTTGACATCCCCGTGGATCATCTGACAGGGGTGCCCCTTTTAGCCTCTTATTGTAAAGAGGCCTTCCAGGCTGAGCTGCAAAGAGGCGAAGTTGTGGTGGTGTCCCCTGACGTGGGGGGTGTGGTACGGGCCAGACATTTCGCGGTGATGCTGAAAACCGATTTGGCGATCGTGGACAAACGGCGCTCTTACGAAGTGGCAAACTTCTGCGAGGTAATGGACATTATTGGAGAAGTCCAGGGGAAGACAGCCATTCTCGTGGACGACATTATCGACACGGCGGGCACGATCTGCAATGCCGCCGCCGGTCTGAAGCAACGGGGTTGCAAAGCGGTTTTCGCCTGCGCGACCCACGCGGTCCTTTCCGGCCCCGCGATGAAGCGCATCAACAGCTCCGGCATCGATAAACTGGTGTTCTCCGACACCATCCCCATGCCGGAATCCAAACGATCCAGCCGAGTGGTGCAGTTATCCATCGCTCCTCTTTTTGCCGAGGCGATCCTGCGAGTTCACAGTGACCGTTCTGTCAGTAGTTTGTTCGACAGATGATCTAAATTAAATGTATAGGAGTTGTGATGTATGTCTGAGCGAGTAACGATAGTGATGGAGCCCAGAGTTAAAGGTAGAAAAGGTGACACAGGAAGGCTTCGCAAAGAGGGATTCATCCCCTGTGTGTTTTACGGTCCGGAACTCTCCGAGTCCGTTATTGGCAAGGTAGACGCCACGCGGGTCACCCGCTTGCTGAGCGCCAGCCATTGGGAAACCATGCGCATCAACCTGAAGCTGCCTTCCGGCCAGGAGGAAATGTGCATCATTCGAGAAGTGCAGCGCCATCCTCTTACAGGAAAAGTGGTCCATATTGATTTCATGCGCCTCTTGCAAGGGCGCAAGGTGACGGTCCGGGTACCCATCCGCATCCATGGAAAAGAGACCTGTCCCGGTATCAAAGAAGGCGGAGTCCTGGAAAACCTGCACGAAATCGAAATCGAAACCCTGCCTGCTAGTATTCCCGAGTTCGTAGATGTGGACATTTCCCAGTTGGCTTTGGGCGATATGATCCATATCAAGGATCTGCGCTTGGGCGGCGACTTGGAAATTCTGGCCGATCCCGAGGAGGTCTTAGCCATCGTCGCGACTCCGAAGGTCGTGGAGGAAGAGGCTACCGATGAGGAGAAGGAAGTCGAGGTCTTGGCCAAGGGCAAGGCGGCCAAAACCGAGGAATAGAAAACAAGATATAGAGCAAGATATAGAGAAAGAGATAGAGAAAAACCGGTGAAACTGGTAGTCGGGCTGGGGAACCCTGGGCAAGAATATGTGTATACACGGCACAACATGGGGTGGGCCTCCGTGGATTTTTGGGCGGAGAAAAGATCATTAGGCAAGTCCACTTCAAAGTTCAGAGGGGAATTTTGGCGAGATCGGGAGTTGAGCCTACTCAAACCGTTGACGTACATGAACTTGAGCGGAATGGCTGTGCGCGAGGTCTTCGATTTTTACAAAATGGAACCCGAGGAGGTGCTCGTGATTTATGACGACATGGCCTTGCCTTACGGGCAACTGCGGCTCCGAGGCAAAGGCAGTGCGGGAGGCCATAACGGTTTGGCCTCCATTGTTTCTTGCTTGGGAACTTTGGAGGTTCCTCGTTTGCGGATCGGTATCGGCAGCGGCCCCGATGAAGGGGTCGTTTCGAAAAACAAGATTGGATGGGTCCTAGGCCACCTAACCGCTCAAGAGATGGAGCGTCTTCCCGATATTTTGGGGCGCGTGGCGGAGGGGGTCGAGGCGTGGCTTTCGCTTCCCTTGGAACAGGCGATGAGCAAGGTCAACATGAAAATCCAGCAAAAACCGAACGCGAACACAGTGTCAACGGCGGAATAACGGTAAATAAGACACCGTAGAAGATTTTCATTGCGCTCTCTCCCATTCAAAAAGAGCGCGCTCTCCCATTCAAAAGGACCAGTACTATTTTACAGCCCCACGACTTTAGTCGTGGGAGTATGTCAAGCCCTTATTTTTTCTGTTAGAATAACTGAAACTTGTTTATTCCTGGAAAGGCGTATCTTATAATGAGGAGGAGTCCCATGTACCGCAAAATCGATGAACTTGTTTCCAAGTACTCCGCCAAGGTGGTGAAGTGGCGCCGTGCCATCCACAGCCATCCCGAACTCAGCGCCCACGAAGAAAAAACCAGCGAGCTGGTCGCGGAGGTTTTGACGGGACTTGGCCTCGAAGTTATGAGAAACGTCGGCGGCTATGGAGTCGTCGGGATTTTGAAGGGCGGGAAGCCTGGGCTGGGCAAAGTCGTGGGGTTGCGCGCCGACATGGACGCGCTGCCAATGCAGGAGGAAACAGGGCTGCCCTTCACCTCTACCGTACCAGGCGTTATGCACGCCTGTGGACACGACACCCACACCGCTATGTTGCTGGGAACGGCCTGTATATTATCAGAGTTAGCAGGGGAGCTGGAGGGTGGCGTGAAGTTCATTTTCCAGCCCGCGGAGGAGTTGAACCCCACGGGCGGCGCGCCGGGGATGATTGCGGACGGTGTGCTGGAGAATCCTCACGTGGACGCTATTTTTGCCCTTCACGTATGGCCTGGCTTCGAGACAGGAAACATTGTCACCCGGTCCGGAGCTTTAATGGGCGCTTCGGACCGTATCTTTTTAACGGTATTGGGAAGGACCGCTCACGGATCGGCTCCTCATCAAGGCACTGACGCCATTATGATCGCCTCTCAGATCGTAGGCGGTCTTCAATCCATCGTGTCGCGGACCGTAGCCCCCCTGGACTCGGCAGTGATCAGCGTCGGAACCATTAAAGGCGGATATCGCTACAACGTCATAGCGGACAAAGTGGAGATGGAGGGTACGGTCCGCACATTGAACCCTGCTACTCAGGACCGGCTGCCGGGTTTGATCGAACAGACGGCCCGGGGTTACGCCCAGGCGTTGGGCGGAGACGCGTCGCTGAAATACGTCCGTGGCTACCCGCCGACGATAAACGCGCCGGAGCTTTTCCAGTTGGCCGCCGAAACCGTCGAGGCCTCCATGGGAAAAGGGCATTTCGTGACCCTAGATAGCCCTGACTTGGGGGGAGAGGACTTTTCATTTTTCGCCCAGGAGCGTCCCTGTTTGATGGCGTGGCTCGGCTGCCGCCCCGTGGGAAAAGCCCCCGAGGATATGGCAGTACTACACAACACTCGGTTCATCCCTGACGAAACCTGTTTTCCCTGGGGTATGCGTTTTCTGGCCTCCTGCGCGGTGGATTTTCTGAGGAAGTGACGTGGGTCGTCGCAAGACGAGAAAAGTGATAGAAAAGGGAGGGAATGCCTATGAGATGAGGAAGTAAGCAATACGGGATATGCCGCGATGCTTGTATGATCCCAAATTTTCTGGAATGGAGGCGATAACGATGAGTACCACAGAAACTGTAGCGAAAAAAGGCAAGTTCGAAAGTTTTATCAAGTGGATCGAGATTATCGGTAACAAATTTCCTCACCCTTTTTGGCTTTTTGTTATATTATCTTTGCTTGTTCTGGGTCTGTCGCACTGGCTGGCCCAAAAGGGAGTCTCTGTCACTTATATGGTCGCAAAGGCGGGCGAGGCCCCGTCGGAAACTACCGTGAGCGTCATCGATCTATTGAATTACGATTCTCTTCGCGCCTTTCTGGCTAGGTTCGTTACAACTTACGTCAACTTCGCTCCCTTAGGGTTGGTTCTGACCATGATGCTCGGCATCGGCATCGTGGAACAAACGGGCATGATATCCGCCCTAATGCGCAAGACTATTTTAGGTGCTCCGAATTTCCTAGTGACAGCGGTCATTGCCTTCGTAGGCATCAACGCCAACCTAGCGTCGGACGCGGGCATCATCTTCACCCCCGTTATCGCGGCAGCCATTTATAAAGCCTTGGGGCGTAATCCCTGGGTGGGCATCGCCACAGGTTACGCGGCGGCAAGCGGCGGCTTCACGGCGAACTTTTTCATCGCCGGGACGGAGGCTCTGTTGTCAGGCATCACCAAATCCGCCATCGAGGGGGTTCCTTATATTCCGCCCGATACTCCCACACACGTTCTGATCAACTACTATTACATGGCCGCGGCTACTATCATTCTCACCGTCCTGACGGTCTTCGTCACCGAAAAGTACACGGTCAAGTTTCTTGGGGACAATGGTGGAGTGTTAGACGAGGAAGAAATGAAAAAACACGCCGTCACCCCCGCGGAAAACCGCGGACTTCTGTGCGCGTTTTTGGCGCTTGCGCTTTACATCGGACTAATCATCTGGTTGACTTACCCTCAGGGTTCTCTTTTCCGCAATCCGAGAGATGGTTCTCTCCTTCCTTCCTCTCCGCTTCTCAGCAGCGTCATGCCCATCCTCTTCTTTTTATTCTTCTTCGTGGGAATCGCTTACGGACTCGGTGCCGGAAGCATCAAAAAGAGTGAAGATATCCCAAAGCTGATGGCGAAGGGCATTGGAGGCAGCATCGGGTTTATCGTCGTCGTTCTGCCGGCCTCGCTTTTCGTGGAACTCTTCCGTATGAGCCGTTTCGACGTGGTTCTCTCGGTGAACGGAGCGGCCTGGCTTAAGGCTATGAACCTGGGAGGCATTCCCCTACTTTTGATGTTCATCGTGCTCGTTACCTTCTTGAACTTCTTCATGATGAGTGGATCGGCCAAATGGTTGATTCTGGCCCCTATTTTCGTGCCGATGTTCGCCCAGGTCGGCTTTTCCCCGGCCCTCGTTCAGGTGGCCTACCGCGTGGGGGACTCGCCGACTAACATCATCACGCCCTTGTCTTACTACATGCCTGTGGTTATCGGCCTGTTGGAGCAGTACAAGAAGGACTCCGATACGGAGGTGGGAATCGGCACAGTCATCTCCCTGGCGATGCCCTACACGATCTTCTACTTTATCGGATTCACGTTGCTCTTGATTGTATGGTACTGTGTGGGGTGGCCACTGGGACCGGGGGCTGGGTTGCATATTTAGTTAAGGATATGGGGCGCGGACGAGTCGAAATGGACGAGAACGCGCAGTGTGGAATCGCAATTTTTAATCGGGCGCAAGGCGATTTTCGCCTTGCGCCTTGTATATGTCGAAATTATTCACTGGAATATTAAAATATATCTGATAGTTCTAAAATAGTTTCTCATGTCTACGACCTTTTTTTACCGCGTTCGCAAATCTAGGAAGAGCTCTAGGAAGAGCTTGAAGAGGCGCGCCGCGGCGGACTATACTGCGCCAAAGCTACCTGCCGCCAAAGCTACATAAACGTACTCAATATCAAAGCTCCCACACAACCCGTTACTCCTACGATGGTTTCCATGATTGTCCATGTTTTCAACGTCGTTTTCTCGTCGATTTCCATCAGTTGCTTCACCAACCAGAAGCCGGAGTCGTTTACATGACTCATGATAGTTGCGCCTCCGGCAATGGATGCCGTCATAGCCGCCAGATGTATTGGGCTCAATGCAGAGACTTCAGGCATGGAAGCCATAATGCCCGCCGCCATCGTCATGGCCACGGTAGCGCTGCCAACACTGATGCGCACCAGTCCCGCCACCAGGAAGGCAACCAATACCAGCGGTAACGGCGTTTGGGCTACCACAGCCCCGATCACGTTACCCAAACCGCTGTCCTGCAACATATATCGCAGTACGCCGCCGCCGGCCGTCACCAGCATGATCATGCCGGTAGGGGCAAGACTTCGACTCATCACCTTTTCCAGTTCATCGGCGGAATAGCCGTGTTTAGTGCCTAGCACATAGAGGGCTATGACGGTGGAGATGGTGAGCGAAATAAACGGTGTGCCGATAAATCCGAGAATGGGGCGTAACGAAGTTAAAGCAGGGACGACTCCCGATACGGTGTTGAGTAGAATGAAAACCAGCGGGATAAGGATGATACCCACCACCGTGAAAAATCCGGGCATTTTACTTTCGTCCACATCCGGCATTTCAGCGTAATTTTTAGGTACTGGCACGTTGAACTTTCCACCACAATAGCGTCCAAAAAGAATGCCCCCACACAACATCGCGACCAGACCAACCCCTACTCCCACGGCAATCACCAGACCAAGATCGACTCCCAGCATGTTTGCCACCAGAACTGGGCCAGGCGTTGGCGGAATAAACGTGTGTCCCACCGCAAGCCCTGCCAGAAGCGGTATGGCGTAATACATAGTCGATTTTCCGGTCTTTTTGGCGGTGCTGAAAGCCAGTGGAATCAGGATGATCAGGCCAGCGTCAAAGAATACCGGCGTCGCGACTACCATTCCCGTAATCCCCAGAGCCCAGGCCGCTTTGCTATCGCCAAATTTATTCACCAGCGTATTAGCAATTTTCTGAGCGCCGCCAGAAATTTCCAGAATAGCGCCAAACATAGAGCCTAGCCCCACTAGCAATGCAATGCCCTTCAATGTTTCACCCATGCCCTTGTTGACGGTGTCAACGATCATGAGCAAGGGCATACCCGCGATGACGCCGATGACAATGGCGCTGATGATGATAGCGATAACGGCCTGCAATTTACATTTGATAATAAGGAAAAGCAAAAACAGGATGCCAATAATGGCGGCAAGAATTAACCGGGTGGGATCCGCAATAAACTGTTCCATGTGTGATTTCAATCCTTTCAGCGTACTAATACCTATTTATAACGAATAGATACGTTTCGCGCAGTATTTTTTCGACTATGAAGCCAAAGAAAAAAAAGAAAAATCTGAATCTCGCAAAGCTCGTGGAAATATTCCACTACAACGTCAATAGCTATCGGGACGCATATGAAGCATCTATCAGACTCCAAAGTCAATCATAAATTCTACCTTCATCGGCCCACCTCCTTATTTTCGTTTCTTCCTTCCATATATCCGCATATCCGCCCATATATCCGCTCTTCATTCCATATATCCGCCTTGCATAGGTGACGCCGCTCTTTCTGTAAACAACTTCAATACTCCATTTGTATATTTCGGTGGCTTAGGCTTCCAAGCGGCCTTCCGTTCTTCTAAAACCGCAAGGATATCCTTTTCGCTTTTGGGCTCCCCTTGAATGCCGCTAATGCGCAATACCCTGCCGGGAATATCCAGTTCAATCAAATCGCCTTCTTCCACTAGGGCGATGGGCCCGCCCGATGCGGCTTCGGGGGACACGTGGCCAATGGCCGGCCCTCTGGACGCCCCTGAAAACCGTCCGTCCGTGATGAGAGCGATACTGCTGCCGAGGGTTGGATCGGAGGATATCGCCTCAGTAGTGTAAAACATTTCAGGCATACCGCTTCCCTTCGGCCCTTCATAGCGGATCAACACGGCGTCTCCTGGCTGGATGGCGTGCCGCAGTACAGCGGATAACGCCTCCTCTTCACTGTCAAAGGGACGCGCCCGCAACACGGCCTTGAACATTTCCTTAGGTACCGCGGTGTGTTTCACCACTGCTCCATCCGGGGCAAGGTTTCCTTTTAAAATGGCAATGGCGCCGTCAGTGCCAATAGCCTCGTCAAAGGGGCGTATGATATCTTCCCGTCGCAGCTTCCAAGGAACAAGGTAAGCAGCGCAGCGATCGTAAAAGCCTTCCTCTTTCAGCAGCGCAAGATTCTCGCCGATGGTTTTTCCTGTAACCGTCATGACATCAAGATGCAGGATAGACTTGATTTCTTCCATGATAGCCGGGACGCCTCCAGCATAATAAAAGAACTGGGCGGGCCAGCGCCCGGCGGGGCGGATATCCAGCAAGTAGTGGGCGCCGCGATGCATACGGTCAAAATCCATGCCATCCAACTCCACTCCAAATTCCCGCGCAATGGCGGGAATGTGCAACAGGCTGTTAGTTGAACCGGAAATAGCCGCGTGGACCATGATAGCGTTTTCAAAACTCTTTCGAGTAACGATTTCTCTGGCTCGCAATCCTCGTAACGCCAACCAAACAGATTGCTCTCCCGCTTGTTTAGCCACCTGCGGCAGTTCCTTGCCAGCCGCGGGCATCAGGGCGCTTCCTGGGAGCATCAAACCCAGCGCCTCCGCCATCACCTGCATGGTGGAGGCGGTACCCATAAAACTACAGGCTCCACACGAGGGACAGGCATGATGTTTATACCATGTCAATTTTTCCTCCGTGATTTCGCCGCGCTGCCGCATAGCGCTAAACTTACCGATTTGCTCCAGGGTCAGCAAGTCCGGTCCCGCGTCCATCACTCCGCCTGTGACGACGATCGAGGGAATGTTCAGCCTGCCGACGGCCATCAGATGGGCGGGAACACCCTTATCGCAACTACAGATAAAAACCCCGCTGTCGAAGGTTGTCGCGTTGGCGTGAATCTCAATCATGTTGGCGATGCCGTCGCGGCTGGCCAGGGAGTAATTGATACCGTCGTGGCCTTGGGCCATGCCATCACAGATATCGGTGGCAAAGTAACGGGCAGCTTTACCTCCGGCGCTTTGTACCCCCATGCGTACCTGTTCCACGAGTTCAAACAGCCCCTTGCTGCCCGGATGGCTGTCTCCAAAAGTGCTTTCGATCATTATCTGGGGCTTTCCCAGATCTTCCACGGTCCAGCCCATGCCCATGCGCAGTGGATCCATTTCTGGAGCAATCATACGTATTTTTTGACTTTCAAGCATTTGATCAACATCACCTCATAAATCATCAGATGTTTGTTATGTGAGCAAATTTATAACGCGAGAAAGAATATGGAACTAATTAGATGAATGAGATTATAATACACTTCTCATAGAAAAAGTCAATACATTTTCTTATCTATTTGCAACTTATTTAATGGAGTACTTATTCAATAATATATAAGATAAATCATATAATCATCAGATGGATATCATCATATGATTTTATTGGTCTTCTTTTGAAATGCTGTACAATGATTTTGCGTAATGATTTTGTAAAATGATTTTGTAAAATGGTTTTGTAAAATGACTTTGTAAAATGACTTTGTTAATTAGGAAACAATGATGTCGCAATCGCACAGGGGGAATTATGCATGGCTGGTGCGAAACAGCTAGCCGAATTAGCCGTAAACCAGCTTGTAGATTACATTCTGGCAAACAATCTTTCGACAGGAGCCAAACTTCCCAATGAATTTGAATTAGCCCGACTTCTGAAGGTGGGGAGAAGTACCGTGCGGGAAGCTGTGAAATCTCTCACGACCCGCCATGTATTGGAGGTTCGACAGGGCGCGGGGACCTTTGTTGCGGAGAGGCGCTTTGGGGTTTCAGAGGACCCGTTGGGATTCACCTTTGTCAAAAACAAGCAGAAACTTGTCGAGGACATTCTTGAGGTACGTATGATCATTGAGCCGCGCATTGCCGCAATGGCTGCCGTCTCGGCTGTCGAAGCGGACATTGCGGAACTCTACCGGTTGTGCGAGGAAGTCGAACAATTGATCGCGAAAGACGAAGATCATATGCACGCCGATGTTGCTCTGCACGCTAAAATAGCGGAGAGCAGCGGCAATTTGGTCGTTCCCAATCTACTGCCGATTATTCAAAGCGCCATTTCCCTGTTTGTGGACATCACCAACCGGCAACTTCGGCAGGAAACTATCGAAACCCACCGTATGATTATAAACGCGATTGCCGCCCACGATCCCGTTGGCGCTTCCGATGGCATGACGATGCACATCATTTATAACCGAAACAGCCTCCGTAGCTATTACAATACTTCCGGATCATTTAAATACGTGTCATCGCAGGATTTCTCAACATCTAATTCATAAGTTATCTGTTTCGCTAGGACATAAATGGCGCGCTTCAGCGCGGATGCGCTCATTGATGAATATTGATGAATAGGTTTGTTGGACATTGCTATCATCTCATCCCCTTTGTTAAGGATAGTCAACGATTTCGACGTCACAGGAGCCCTTCATTTCCGAGGGTCAGCTAAAACATATGCGTGAGAATGCTTGTATTATGCGGATATTCACTATAAAATATAATAGCAGCGCGTTCTTTCGCGACAAAGGATTTTATCGAAAATATGCCGGAATGGGAAGATTTTACATTATGAAAAATGGGAAAAATTTACAGAGAGGAGAGTGAAAGCCTCTCATGACCCTCAAAACTTTGATTGCCGAGCGTCTCCAAAACGGCATGCCTCTGGTGGAACATCCTTACCGGGCTATCGCCGCCGAGTTTGGGTGTCAGGAAGCGACTGTGCTGGCCCTCACCAACGAATTGACCCGTGAGGGATATATTCGTTCGTGGGGAGCCTTTGTCGATTTCGAGCGTTTGGGATATGAGAGACTTCTCTGTGGGCTCGCCGTTCCCGAAGGTCGGGTCGCGTCCGTCACCTCACTGCTGAGCGAGCGGCCGGAAGTGACGCGCGGCGACCTCCGGGGACATTCGATCAACGTATGGCTCATGGTGCTCCTGAAAAAGACGACGGATCCGGAGGGCAAAGAACTCACAGAGCGAGCGCGCTTCATCGAACAAATCCTAGGGGCGTGCGAGTGTCCTTTTGTCGTTTTGTCGACGGAGGTTCGCCTGAAGCTGCGATCATCCTTCCATTTTTCACGCGATTTTTCACGCGATGAATATTCGGAGCCCACTTTCGAAGAAAGTGTACCTGACGTCATCACGGAAGAAGACATTCTCATCGACGAAACTCTGACCGCTTTGATTTTGAACGAGGAAACCCGATCTATTCTGGGCTTGTTACAACGCAGTTTTCCCATCGTGTCGGAGCCTTTTGAACTCACCGCCCGCAAGGTGGAACGCTCGGTTCCGCAACTGCTGAAACGGCTGCGGAACCTGGAAGAAGCTCGTATTCTGCGGAAAATCGGAGCTTCGCTGCACCACCGGCGCATGGGATACAACGTCAATACCCTCGTCGCGTGGGTGATTAACAACGAAGACATTATTGATGTGGCCAAGCGAGCGGCGTCCTTTCCCTGGGTCAGCCACTGTTATATCCGAAAGGTGGTAGAAAACACCCTCCATCATCCGTGGCTTTATTCCCTTTATACCATATTGCACGCTCCCAATGAATCGTCGTTGATAGAGCAGCTCCGTGTCATGAAAGACTCTCTTCTAACGCGCGATATGATCACTATGCCCATGGTGCGGGAACTTAAAAAGGCGCGTTATCTTTTGTAGAATCTGTAGAATCTTTTGTAGAATCTATAGAATCTTTTGTAGAATCTGTAGAATCCTTGGGCAGGTTTTGGTTGCGGGTTTCAGGGGGGCCGATCAGGCCTCCTTGTGCCGAATAGGCTCTGCCCTCTTGGGCTTGAATGTTTACAGATCGCAACCTTTCGTAGACGCGGCAGCGCACACTCCAACCTAGCTTTTCACCCGCGTAACGCACAATGTCGTTCAGCGCTCCGGGCTCCCCCATGCGCGCCTTGCCTGCCAGAGACATCTTCCGATGGAGTTCAGGGTTCGTGAGGATATTTAGGGCACAATCGGCCAAAGCTGAAGGCTTCGGATCTACCAAAATTTCAGATTCCCCCAAAAGTTTTTTCTGCACGCGCTTGCCCTTTTCATCGATGGATACCACGGGAATCCCCATTCCCGCGCACAGTTGGTTTGCCGTTCCCCCTAGGCCGATCAAAAGGCACACCCCCACCGCGGCGGTTGAAACCTCCCCCTGGTGTAGCCGAATTAAGATGTCGCCTTTTTTCAAGAACGGATCTCCATTGTGGTTTTCTCCATTGTGCTTTTCTTGATTGTGGTTTTCTTTATTGGGGTTCTTTTCGTTTGAGTTTTCTTTGTTTGAGTTTTCTCTGTTTAGGCGCTCCTTTCCCATCTGGAGTTCCCATCCTTTGCAGGCCGCGACCAGGCAAGGCAGTGAAAGCGTTGGAGCCAGTGTCATAACATAATCGCAGGGCTTTCTCGCCTGAAGAATTTCCACGGCATCCAGAAGCAGCGTGACGTCGTCGTAAGCCCGTTGTCTGCTTCCAGGTAACAGTAGGATTTTAGATCTCGCGGCAAAGTCCGAAGGACTGCCGCGGCCAACGAAAGCCGGAAGATTCCCCAGCAAATCCATGACCGGGTTGCCCGCGTAAGTTACGTTTGCCTCTGAGGCGGCCAATTGCTCAGCGGAGTTCCGGTCCCGTGTCCAGGTCCTGCGGCAGCGAAAGCGGATGATAAATCGTTCGAGCCTCCAATGACCGTTTAGGTAGACCGTCTTGGCCGTCGCCACGAAAAGCGGCGCTATCCCCTGTCCCCAAAGGGTGTGAAGCAACAGGTAGACATCCCCTACGCAAAGTGGCGTGCGCGCCTTATGCGCGATGCGGCGCCAAGCAACCTGTTGAGCGCGAATGTGGCCGAAAAGACCCGCGCGGATATCCCCCCACAGATCCCGCAGCCGATACTTTAATACGCCTCCAGATGGGGTGACGGAGGGCGCGGAGACTACGGGAAAATTCAAGGCTTTATAAGGCTCTCCCCATCCCACCAGGGGAAAGGCCAAAACCTCAGCTTGGGGGAAAGCGTCGCGTAGCTTCTTCGCCAGCAATACCCCGATAGAGTCCTCCCCGTAGCCGTTGGAGGCCACGACAATATGGGGACGTAAGCACTCCACCAGCGTCTCGGTGAAACAGGCGGGATCCTCCAGGGCGACGGTCACCTGCGGCACAAGCAAAAGGGGAATTTTGTAATCGTTCAGACCCTCTATTAGCGGTAAGTTGTATATATCTTTCTCTGTGCAGGATAGAAACTCTGCTCCACAGGCCTCCATTTGGGCGTGAAGCGCGGCCACGTCTTCTTCGGAATAAACATGGTGGTCGCGGAAATGGCGTTCCCCAACGACTTTCACACCCTCTTGTCGCAGAGAGCGAACAAAACTGTCCGGGTTGCCAATGGCGGAAAACGCCATAACCCTGCGCCCTCGGACGCTTTCCCCGAAAGAGCGAAACCCCTTGGAACGTGGGTCGACGGGCAACAACGCTCTTCCATCCCAGAGCGCCCAATCCATGATGGAAAGACGGGCGTGGAAAATACGATGGTTGGGAACAAACTCTCTCAATTTTTCCCGAAGCGCGGAAAGCGTCGAGGCTTCTACCTGCTCGACTTTCGTGATGACGACGATGTGAGACCGCCTTAGAGCGGAGGGAGGCTCTCGCAAAATGCCGGCGGGAATCATACGTCCGCTGCCAAAGGCACAAGCCGCATCAATCAGGACGATATCCACATCCCGGACTACTTTCCGGTGCTGAAAAGCGTCGTCGGCCACAGCCAACTGGATACCCCTGCGTTCCAGTTCTTCCAGACCTTTTATGCGATTACGGGACACAGCGACGGGAATCCGGGGCAACCGGGCGGAAAGCAACAACGGCTCGTCCCCCACCAGGCGCCGGTCGGCTTCGGCCTCTCCGATCCTCCCTCCTTCGATTACTCGCACGCCGAGGTTGTCGCCGCCATAGCCCCGGCTGACGATGCCCACGGAGACTCCACGTTCTTCCATTACGCGGCAAAGCATCTCTACAAACGGGGTTTTGTTGGTTCCGCCGTAGGTCAAGTTCCCCACGCTGATGACCGGGATTGGAGGCTCGGTGATTCGCCTCAGCCCGTGCCGATAGAAAAAGTCCACCACAGCGATGCCGAAGGCCACGCCCCAGCTGATGGGGATAAGCAATACCCATAAGGAAGAAAGGCGCGGAGCGAAAAACCTCTTCTCTCGGACAAAATCCATGTAACTCTGAAGGACGCGGATTCCCAATCGTCTCTTTGCCGTTTTATCACCCATTTGTTCCTTATTTCGCTTGGGAGTCGAATTGGGAGTCAAATTGGGAATCAAATTGAAGATTGTAAAGCCGGGAGTAAAACCCTCCCGCTCGCAGCAGATTCTCATGGGTTCCCTGCTGCGCGATTTTGCCCCCAGCGAGCACCACGATCCGATTGGCACTCCTCACGGTGGAAAGACGATGGGCAATCACAAAGGATGTTCGCCCTGCCATAGCGCGGTTCATGGCCTCTTGGACCTGGCGCTCCACCTCCAGGTCCAACGAGGACGTAGCCTCATCGAGAATCAGAATACGGGGGTCCCGCACGATGGCCCGCGCGATGGCCATTCTTTGGCGCTGTCCCCCCGATAGGGTCACGCCCCTTTCCCCCACCTCCGAATCGTAAGCGTTGGGCAATCCCATGATGAAGTCGTCGATATCAGCCACCCGCGCCGCGGCGCGAATGATCTCCATAGACGAGGCGAAGCGTCCGGGGTCAGACCGATCGAGCAACTCCGGCAATCCGTAGGCGATATTGAACGCCATGCTTCCCTTCATGAGGATGGATTCTTGGGGAACGATACCGATCTGTTTGCGTAACTCTGGAAGGTCTAGGTCCGCCACGTCTTGGTCGTCGATCAAAACGTGCCCCGCCGTGGGGTCGTAAAAACGGGGAATCAGGTCCACCAAGGTGGATTTTCCCACGCCTGTGGGACCGACGATGGCGATTCTCTCACCCTTGCGGACAGTCAAATCAACACCCTTCAGAATTTCCTGACCCGGCGTGTAAGAGAAACGCACATTCTCGAAGACGACGCGCCCCTCGATGCGGCCAGGATGACGATTGGCCCTGTTCGTGGATTCGATGGGAGCATCCAGCACGGAGAAAATGCGATCAGCGGCCGCCAGTCCTGTCTGAAGGGAGTTCATGCTGTTCATGAAAACGCGGATCGGTTGCACCATGAAGGCGATGTAACCAATAAAGGCCACCAACTCCCCCGGTGTCAACGCGCCGTCTAGAACGTCACGTCCTCCGAACCAAAACACCACCGCCAGAGCGACGATCAAAAAAACCTCCACTACCCCGGCCAAGATCGCGTGGACACGTACAGCCCGTAGCAGCGCGTCGAAGTTTTCCAGATTCCCCTTCCGAAAACGCGCCAGTTCTAGCTCTTCCGTGGCGAAGGACCGCACAATCCGAATAGCCGAGAAAGCCTCTTGCACGATGGCCGTCAAGTTCGCCAACCGTTCCTGCACCTGGTGACCTGCCTTGCGAAGGCTTCCGGCGGCGAACATCAAAAGCCAAGCCACGGCAGGCAACACCGTGACGGTGATCAAGGTCAATCTCCAGTTGATATAAAAGATGAAACCGAGCATTCCGAGAAAGGTCACACCGTTCATAACAAGATTGACGCACGTGCTGGTCACGAGGTTCTGCAATGTGGCCACATCACTAGTGATACGGCTCATCAGCTCCCCTATTCGAGAGGCGTGAACAACTCGCAACGACATGCGTTGCATATGATCGTAGAGGGCGAGGCGAATATCCATGACCACTCGCTGTCCCACCCAGTTCATGAGGTACTGTTGCCCAAAAAGAGCCCCGCCCTTCAGGACGAAAATCAATACCACGGACACGCAAAGAAGATCAAGTACCCTCACGTTTCTAGATATCAAAACATCGTCCACCACGCTTTTGAAAAGCCAAGGAGGAAGGACATTCAACGCGGAGGCCGCGATCATAAAAAAAAACGCCGCTAAAAGAGTTTTCGCGTAGGGCGCGGTATAAACGGCAAGACGCGAAAATACGTTTTGCCCACTACCGCCGTGGTTGAACATGACGTTGCTTTGCCGATTCCTAGTTTTCCATGCCCTTCATCGTGTTGCGCCACAGAAATTGTTGGCCCGACGCGATGTTCCCGCTCAAAGGAATCTCCACCCATCCCCAAGGCGTGACGAGGACGAAACGGAGAATAATGCCCTGCTCGGCCAACGCGTCTACGTGGGCAGCGTAGTGAATGGTGTCTCCGAAAATGAAAGTATCGCTGATGACCCAGACCCGTTTACAGTTTTTTCGATTGAAAAGAGCCGCGTAATCAATAGCGGTCCGAACGCCGCTTTCGTAATCGGGAGGATTGACGCTCACTACGATAACATCGGCTTTTCCCTCTGGGCGCCTCGTGTTGGGAATGAGGTCCACGTATTGCTCCAGGCTTTCCAGGTCGGCGAAAAGTTTCTCCATATCCATCTCGCCGCCATCCTCGAACATGGCGGTAACCAGATCCATTCCTTGATCCGCCGGCGCATTCACCGTCTCCAACATCCAGTTCTGTATTCTGGATATGGCGTCGAGAATGTATTGGGGATACTCCGTTTCCGAAATGGCCGAAAGCAATTCTTTTACCGTCAAATCCTTGTCCCTATGCCTCTTGTCGTAATTCATGGATGGCCTCCCAAAAAATAATTCTCTTCACGGCGGACTCTCTGCCTCTATATATCTCTATTCCTAATATCTCTATTCCTATCAAACCAGGCTTTTGACCGCTATCAAGAGACTTCCCCCCACGGTTGTCAGAAGAGAATGACGCTCACTCGTCCACAGTATCCGCTTATCGAAGGGGCCGGCAATCCGACCGACCGGCCAGGCTTTTGGGAAGAAGCGCCCGGTTCTTTCCTTGTAGCGGCCGTATTCCATCCCGAATTTCTCCGAAAGAAAGGATTCCTCGTGAGGAACGATAAAGACAGTATACAGCAAAACGAACGTTATCACAAAAAACACCGTGGGCCAAAATCCAGTCATCAAACCCCAGCCCAAGCCAATCAATCCATTACCTAGGTAAAGCGGATTTCTCACAAAAGCGTAGGGCCCCCAGGTTGTTAAGGTCATAGCCCCCACCCGCTCTCCCCTGTAGCGTCCGATACACCCCACGGCCCAAAAACGGAGCGCCTGCCCCACAGCCACCAGAGGCCCTCCCCAAAGCATAGAACTGGGCGTCGGGTGGGCCAGAAATAACATGGCGGCAAAGAGCAGAGTCCACACGCCTCCCCGCAGTCGGAAGGCCTTTTCCCCGATACGCTTCAAGCTATAGGCTTCCATCCTGTTCTTTCAATTTTTTCAACTTTTTCAGCTGCGCGGCTTCTTCTTCAGGAGACGCGCCTTTATGTAGGTCTTCGGTGACACCCCATCCCAGCATTTTAACGACGACGATGACGCCCATGAAAATCGAAAGGTACTCCGTAAAGAAACGCCAGATGACAGCCATGATCCCCGCCATATTCCAGGGCATCAGGGTTCCAAAAAGAGCAGCGCCGCCGCTCTCCGCCACTCCGCTGGCGCCTGGCGTGGGGATGAAGTAGAGGACAAACATAAAAACGGCTTGAGTCGCCAGAGTCTGAGCGAAATTGAAGGGCAGCCCCACGGCCAACATTAAAACCGGCAATACGGAAAAAATACTCAAAAGATGAGCCACCGACAAGAGGATAGCCACGGCCGAGTACAAAAATCCGCTGGAAAAAGCCAGCCTGAAGTTTAGGTTGTAGTTGTCGATCTCGCAGTCCAGCCATTGGAAAGACTTTTTGACGATTTTGGAGGACCTCAAAAAATTCAATTTTCTCGTCCACATTACCACGATTTTGCCCAACCGTTTAATGGAGTTGGGGCGTAGAATCGTGTAAGCGATAAAGAGCCACGTGCAGAAGATCACGACAAAGACGTAGCCTACCATACCCTTAATGAAGGGATTACCGTCTAAGAGCGCGGGGTCGATGAAAAGAGCGATGGGAACGATCAGACTCAGGATCAAGATGGTCAGCATGGTGCGGATGAGGGTGATCGCGATGCCTTTCCCCACGGGAATACCCCTTTTATAAAGGACATAAACCTGAAAAGGGCCGCCGCCGCTTTGCATGGGGGTAACCGCGCAACCGAAATAATGAAGCCACGTGAGGACGATACCCAATTTAAAAGGGACGTGTTCATGGGCAGCGCGCACCAGAGCGCAGAAACGCGCCGCGTCGCAGCCCCAAGCCATGAACACCAATCCAAACGCCACCAGAAGATAGCTTTTATCGGCGGCGAAAAGAGAGCGTATCGTCTCCCTATCCACGCTCTGGGCCAGCACGATCGCGTTGGCGCCAAAGGCAAGCAGAACGAAAACGATCAAGCCTTTACGAAGAGACAATATACCGATCCTTTCAGCGTACTAATACCCATTGATAACCTACTAGATACGTTTCGCATAGTATCCCTTCGACTATAAAGTCAAAGAAAAAGCTAAATCTCGCGAATCTCATGGAAACTCTTGAAATAAGTTGGTGTGCCTGCTTAAATACCATCTTACAACGCTTGACTGCGTTGCTAACGTCCTTCACTGCTATTATCTTTATTCGATATAGAATTCGATATAGAACTTCTCTTGTCCACTCTAGAAGATTTGGAAGGAGCGGAAGATTTAGAAGGAACCACTTTTTTATTTTCATCTTTATTTTCATCCAGCTTGCTCTTGTTCTCGGGCACTTCAGGTAAACAGTCGTTTGGTTGTAGACATACCTCGCCCCCCCCATCCATTGCCTCAACATCCGCCGTTGCGTCATCATTGGGTAGATTGGGTAGATTGGATAAATTCGAATCTTCCGCGATTTTAGCTTTGTATTTTTTGAGTCCATGAAGACGACAAGAGAAGACATGCAAGATGGTAAGCAAGTCTTTTGTGAGTTCCTCTTCTGGAGAAAGTGAAACCTCGTTGAGAACCACGATTTTTCCACCATTGCGGTTGAGAATAAATTCGATAATCCCCGACCCAAATCTTGCAAGACGGTCTCGGTAAGCAACCACAAGCGTAATAATAGCTCCTGATATGCTTCGTTCCAGTATGGAGAGCAATCCTTTCCGCTTGAAGTTGATTCCAGAACCAATGTCTTTGACGATTTCGGCATTGGGGTACTTGCTTCGCATAAACTCGACTTGCCTTTGCAAGTCGTTTTTTTGCTTTGCGCTTGAAACTCGGCAGTAACAGATTGTGAAGTCTCGATTATTTTCTGTGGGTTTCGGTAGCAGGTACTCGGACACATCAACTCGCCTGTGACCTCCTTTTGTCCGAACACTATAGATCCTGCCTTCATCTGCCCACCTCCTAATAGTTCCAATACTCAACCCTGTTACCTCTGCTGCTTGGTACACCGTATATAGTCTAGCCATAGTGACTAGACTATAGCACGTATCAATATTTTGTCAAGTACTTATTTATAGGAATAAATATTTGACTAAACTCTATATATTGATCGCCCATCTAGGGCGCGACAACTTAAAATACAAAAACATTTATTGAGTGAAGGCCCCGATGTCGTGAAGCCTCTGAAGGTGCACGAAAAATTGCTCAAGTTGAGGGGTCAATTGTCGCTGGATACACAAAGCTATCTCAAAGTACCTCTTTTCCTGATACAGGGTTTCGAGATGACGAATGCTTTCTGAAAGGTTCTTCTGCAATTGGGAAAGTCCCGAATCGGCCGTTTCTTCCTGGACGGACAAAAGCGCGCTGCAATTTTGAAAAATGAGCAGCAACCAGTCCAACCCGTCCGCCGCATAGGGCAATTGTCCTTGACCTATAGCGATTTCGTTTTTCTCAAAATGGACAGCGACTTCCCTCAACCCGTCTATCAACCTGGGGACGTATCGCAGCGCCTCGTCCAGCGAATTTTGGATAAGTTCCCTCACAGGTTGAGAGGTAAAATGCGCTCCCAGTCCTCCCGTGACGTTCAAAAAGGCATCTTCGTCCATAACGACCCCGTCCAACCGAAGCTCCGTAACGACACGGCCGTTCTGAGACATCTCTCCCCTGACAGCGTTTAAAATAGAGGCCGTATCCGCATTATCGAGGAAATCAGTGTATTCCTTTCCGTCTATATAAACTTTCACGAGGACCCCTCCCTCTTGATAACCTCAATCGCCTCTCGTATAAACACATCTATCGCCTTTTTTCACAACGCAACCCATTGCAACTCATTGTAACATAGAAGGTCATGGGAGTAATCAATAGGATAAAAGGCTTCCGTCAACTTACGTTATAAATTCTCCTTGCGCTTGGTGTAGAATGACAACATGAATATTACGAGAATTTCTGTATTGCGCTTATATTTATAACGGATTTTGCCGATACAAAACATAAGTTTTAGTTTAAAATTTTCAATTAATTTTTTTGACTGGAAGGGGACTTTTCGATGCCAGATATGTCTATTACGGGTATCGCGTCGGGTATTGATTGGGATAGCATGGTAGCAAAATTGCTGGAGAAGGCACAAAAACCCGCACTTGTTATGTTGACCAAGCGGGACAACCTGGAGATGAAAAGAGACCTTTTCGAGGAATTTCGCGTTTCTTTGCAGGCATTGCAGAGCAGTTTGTCGCCTTTGAAGCTGGCCGCCACGTTCAAGGCGAGAGATGTCGAGATATCGAGGCTGGATAGCAATATTTCATATAAAGGTGTTTTGAGCGCCACCGCCAACTCGGACGCGGAGATCAGCGTACACGACTTAGAGGTATTGAAGCTAGCTAAGGGTCAGGTGAACCGCTCCAATGCGTTTTCGTCTCCCACGGCTGCATTCGGCAGTTCTTTATTGGGATCGGACAGCACCTATTTCTACGTAAACGCCGGCGGACACAAAGTACGTATTGACGTGAATTCGACGGATTCGCTGGATTCTCTCGCGAAACAAATCAACACGAAACTCAAGACGCAAGTTCCTCCTGTGGACGTGACAGCGGCCGTCGTCGATAACAAGCTCGTCCTAAAAAGCGATAACGTGGGTCTGGGAAAGACGACGCACACAGCAACGATCACACGATCCACCAACTCATACGACTCCGTGCTTTTCAGCACGAACCCCGGCAATACCGACTCCAGCATCGAACCTCCGACCTACTCCCTCGACATGGTACTGGGCGGTGCCATGGTAGTGGGCGGTGGCCTTGGTGAAGGGAGTATCCTCATTAAAGACGAAGATGGCATAACCTACAGGGCGGGCCTGGACTTTGACGTTGTGGGCGGCAACCGTATCCGCTGGCGAAACTTGGACACCGCGTTCCCTACTCCTGGAGAACTTTATCGCGATACATATAGTGCATACGCGGGAGACACGTTCTCGGTGACGGCGACGCGCTCTTCGAACGGTGACGTGGATGTGTGGGCTTTGCCTTTCGAGATGAGTACCAGAGCTGAGATCCAGGTCACATTCGGAGGCAACACTTATTCATCGACAGATCCGAATCCCATTTTTCGAGGCAGTGCCACGGGCGCAATACTATGGTTGAGCGACAATAAACCTGCGGATGGAAACGATTATAAGGTTACCTATATCGCGGCGGGAAGTGAACATATCACTCTCGAGATCATGCGCGGTAATCAGGACGAACTGTCGGAAAACTACGCCGACATCGCGAAGGGAACCGCCACGATCCAGCAACCGGGAAGCCGAGTCTGGAGAGAAGGGCTCGACTTCGAGATCGTGCAGAGCGCCAACGGCAAGGCTGTAGTCCAGTGGTACAACGGAGGAGCTGGAGATGCCCCAGAACCAGCGAGTGTTTACGACATCACTTTGCAAAAAACCGATGGCACGACGACAACCCTCAACGGCGTTACGCGTAACGACAAGGACGTAGTCCGTCTGCCTGGCAACGGTACGTTCGACTCCGTGCCTCATGGAACGCACTCGTCGATAATAGGGCACAATGCCATACCTTTCGATTATAGTACCTCACCGGTCATGAATGCCTGGTCTTTTAATGCCGAACTTGATTCCTCAAAGCAAAATCTCGTGATAACATGGACAGCGCCAGATCCAGCGTCAACGAGCCTCCCCACCCCTGGAATACCTATAAAGTCTCCGGCCTACGGCAAAACGTACACTGTCGAGTACACCTACAACGCCAGCGTCTTCACCCTGAGCGACGACGGTAACGGCGCTCTGGCCGCTCTGGGGTTGGATCAGACGGACGAGGAACACTACACGGCGGCTCAAAACGCCGAGGTGATCCTGAACGGAGAGAAGGTCACCATCTCCTCCAACCGCCTTAGCGCAGCCAACAACAGCGAGCTGATCAAGGGCCTGACCATTGATCTGAAGGGACTAGGGCATGTGTCTCTAGATATCTCTCAGGACGCGGAGCCGGCCGTTACCGCTATACAGCAATTGACCACAGTCTACAACGACATCATGCAATGGATCAACACCCGCATGACGGAACAGGCGGTGGACGACACCAAAAAGGCCACACTGGACAGCGACGACTTCCGCATGAAGTGGGGCCTTCTGAAGGGCAATTCCCTGTTGCGTAACTCGAAAAGTACTTTGCGCAGGCTCACTTCCCAGATCTACTCTACCGCGTTCACTCAGCGAAGCAGCCGCCAAGCGGTTTATGGCACGATGGAAAACAACGGCATCCTGAACGCGGGGTCCTTTACCATTGCCGTGCGTGATCGGGTGGGCACCATAACCGTGAACCCCGGCGATACCCTTGAAACCATCGCGGCGAAAATCAATAGCCCTACGCTCGGTGAGCTGGATAACCCCCTGTTCGTCATTGCCGTCGACTCTAAGGGACAGGAGTACTCTACGCCTCTCGTCACGGCCACGGTAGAGAACAACACTCTGGTCATCAAGGCGGGGACCGATCAGCCGGTCACACTGGGCGGAAGCAACGTTGTGCTGTCGTCTTTAGGATTGAACTACGAGTACAGTTCTCTCTCCCAAATAGGAATCAAGCTCCCTTCACGTGGTACTGTAACGACGGACGCGCTAGCGGGCTCATTAGAGTTCGATACCAGCGCGTTCATGGCCGCGCTGGAGAAGAACCCGGACGATGTGTCGATGTTGGTCACCAACTTCGCGGGACAAATGCAAACCTATATGGACAACATGATCAGGTCCTCCCAGAAAGAGGTCTCCGGTATCGCCATCACTCAAGGTGCTGTGGTGCAGGAAATGAACGCCCTCAAAGCAGAAATGGATAGCATCGACAAATACCTGGCGGATTTCGAAAAGAAACTCCAGACAAAGCAGGAAAATCTTTACAAGCAGTTCTCGGCGGCGGAGGTTGGGCTATCGAAACTGATGCAACAGGCCAGTTGGCTCGCCAATGTCACGTCACAACTGCAACAATCCGCAGGATAATATATAGTATGTTAATAGCCTATAATATATTAGCTATTACAAAGCGCGACAATGTGTTATAGAGTAAACAAAAAGCGATCGTGGAATACGGTCGCTTTTTGTTTACTCTCAATTTACG
Source organism: Synergistaceae bacterium (assembly GCA_031267575.1). Classification (NCBI taxonomy): domain Bacteria; kingdom Thermotogati; phylum Synergistota; class Synergistia; order Synergistales; family Synergistaceae; species Synergistaceae bacterium. The sequence continues at coordinate 29,611 of JAIRYN010000027.1, forward strand.
CATTCTTAGTTTACGCGCTGCGCTGCTCCGATCATTTCAGATTATTTCAGATTATTTCCGACTCATTTCAGATCATTTCCGCATACTAATACCTACTCAATTATAGCTTACCCAGAAACTACATTGACCTTTTATTTTCCTACTGTTATTTTCCTATTCCGACTCGTCGCCTTCGCCAAAACCCAGCATGTCAGAGACATCGAAGACTTCCAATTCTGCTTTGGACCGAATGATCTCTATTTCTCGGCACAACTTCTGCTTAGCTTCGAGGATCGACCTGGCCTGCTCCAGCCTTTTGAATGCCTCGTCCACGAGACCTTTATCGTAGAGCGCCGTAGCGGCGTTGGTGATGAACGCCCCCATGAAAGCCTCGAACTTGCGCGCTTTATCCTCTTCCCGGTCACCGAAATGCTTACGTGTTAGCCGCAAAATATCCCAGGCAAGGGTCTCTTGGCTGATGCGCCCCAATTCGTCCAAAACTCTGTCGAACTCGGATTTCTGAGACGTGGAATCGACATAGCGCTCCGTGGACATCACATCGTACTGTGGAACAAAATCTCCCACTTCGCTTTTTTCGATCTTTTGATCCGTCGCTGCCCGATCCACTGTGATTTTTGCCTCCCTTCGCTCAGACGCTCAAGACTTGCCATCAGAATCACGCCCAATAAGAGCCGCGCCCATAATGTCGGCCAAATAACGCGCGAAACGTCCGGGATCGGCGATAATCCCTCCATCCAAGATCAGAGCCTGGTCGTACAACACCGACACAAAATCCCCTACCCTCTCGTCGCCATTTCCGGCCAACTCCATCAGGCGACGAATCACGGGATGCTCCGGGTTGACCTCCAGAACGCGCTTGCTCGGAGGGGCTTCCTGACCCATAGCGCGCATCAATTGCTCCATCTGGAAGGACATGGCGTTTCCGTCACCCACAAGGCACACCGGAGAGGCGGTCATACGTGCGGACAACCGCACGTCGCTCAGGGCGTCGCCTAGAGACTTCATGATCACTTCTTTCAATGGCGTAAAATCGGACTGGAATCCTTCCATCTTTTTCTCCGCTTCCTTGCGCTCCTCCTCGGTGCTTGCCTGCACCGAGCCAGAACCCACGTCCAAGAATTTCGTTTCCCCGTACACGTGAGTCTGAGACATGATAACCTCATCCACAGGATCTGTGAGCAACAAAACCTCGTAGCCCCTTTCCAGAAACGCCTCCAGTTTCGGCGATCCCTTCAAGGTGGAGACGTCTCGGCCCACGAGGGTATAGATACCTTCCTGACCAGGCTTCATGCGGCTTTTATAGGAATCCAAAGTCGTCCATCCACCGCCATTCGCCTCCACGCCTCCCGCGCAATGGAATAAGGATAACTCCAGGATTGTCTGGGCGTTTTCCTGGTCGTGCACGACGCCTTCTTTAAAGACTTTACCGAAAACCGACCAGAATTTTTCGTATTTTTCACGCTCGTTCTCCAGCATTTTGCGGAAACTCGCGAAGAGCTTGCGCAACGTACTGCGGCGCATAACCCGAACCCGCTGGTCCTCCTGGAGGATCTCTCTCGATATGTTGAGCGGCAGGTCCTCCGAGTCGATAACGCCTTTGATGAAGCGTAGGTACTCTGGAATCAGGTCTTTGCAGTCATTCATGATGAAGACGCGTTTGATGTAAAGGCTGATTCCTCCGCTGTAGGTGTTCATGAAGAGGTCGAAGGGAGCCTGCTGGGGGATGAACAAGAGCCCTCTGAAGTTGACCGAGCCCTCAGCGTTGATGGTGACGCGCGTCAGAGGCTCCTGCCAATCGTGAGAGAGATGGCGGTAGAACTCGCGGTACTCCTCCTCCGTGACTTCTCCCTCAGGTTTACACCAGATTGCCTTCTGGGAGTTGACGACCTCGTCCTCGATGGTTTCCTTCTTATCTTTCCACTTCGCGCAGTTCATCACGATGGGGTAGCTGATGAAGTCGGAGTATTTTCCGATGATGTCGCGGAGCACCCATTCGTCCGTGTAATCTTTCTCGTCTTTTTCCTCCCCCTCCTCTGGCTTTCGGAGGTAGAGCTTTACCGAGGTGCCGCACTCAGGGAGCGCGGCTTCTTCCAGGCTGTAGGACCCATCTCCCGTGGACTCGAACTTCCATGCCTCAGAGGAACCCAGCCGTCGAGAGACAAGTTCCACCTTGTCGGAAACCATGAAGGCGGAGTAAAACCCCACTCCAAACTGTCCAATCAACATCTCCTGAGTGGAAAACGACGCTTTTTTCCCGGAGGCGTCTCGCCCAGCCGCGGCCAGATATTCCTTCGTCCCCGACTTGGCGATAGTGCCGATGTAATTGATGATCTCCTCTCGACTCATCCCCACGCCGTTGTCGAGAATGGTCAGGGTTCGTTTCTCCTTGTCTCGCTCGACGCGGATCTTCGCCTCATACTCCCCATACTCGTCACTGGACAAAACCTCTATCCTGCGCTTATCCAGGGCGTCAGAAGCGTTGGAGATCAACTCCCTCAAAAAGATTTCTTTGTTGGAGTAAACGGAGTGGATCATCATTTTTAGAAGCTCCGCCGCCTCCGATTGGAAGAAATATTTTTCCTGTGCCACCTGCTGTACCGATCCTTTCAGCGTACTAATGCCTACTCATAACTAGTAGATACGTTTCGCATAGTGTTCCTTTGTAGAGACACACGATCTCTACACGCAAACATTCGGATGCCCGGGCCAATAGCCACTGCGCGGCCTTGGTTTTCGGCTACAACATCAGCGGCTATTGGGACGCGTATGAACTTATCAGACTCCAAAATCAATCGTCAATTCCGTCTTCATCGGCCCCCTCCTTACTATCGAAACGCGACTGTCGAAACATACAGCCCTGTTACCTACGCCGCTTGATACTCCGTATATAATTTCACCATAACACATTGTAACATTTTGTAATAGTTCATTCAGACAAAATATTAATGTATTATAGCTTGTCATGTGCAGATACTTACGCATTCTCTTCCTAAACGATTTTTTGCGTGACGTAAAAATAATTATAAGATATATTGATTCTCAATCAAAATTTTCTCCCCAATCAAAATTTTCTCCTCGATTTTAGCTCTTCCAACAACATTAACGCGTTGCCTCGCTTGATCCCTTCGATGGTGTTGTCGGAAAGACCGGACTCCAACAGAGCTTTTTCGTAACGACTGGAATCGAGAATCGGGAAATCTGTCCCCATGAGAAATTTACGCACGACGCCGGAGGCCTCGATCATCTTTAGAATCTTGGGTTCGTAGAGCCACGGCAGGGCCGCCAGATCATAAAAGGCGTTGGAGAGGTAAAGTTTCATCTCCGGCATCTGTTCATAAAGCCACAGGCCGCCCCCGAAATGGGCAAAAATGACCCGAATCTCCGGGTGATGCATACAGAAGGCGGCCGCTTCTTTGGGTCCTACGTTGCCCTTTCCGACATAAGCGTGCCCCACGGGTTCGGCTGTGTGCCAGAGAACGCACAGGTTCGCCTCGCGCAGGACGCCAGCCAATCGCCACGTTTGGGAAATATCGGCGATATCAATTCCCTGCCCTTCAGGAAACAACTCCCCTACTCCAATGAGCCCGGCCTCCGCGCAACGGAGGATTTCCTTGTCGCTCCCCCGGACTAGAGGGGGCGCCAGACACAGACCATCTAGTTTGTCTGGATGTTTTCGCGCGCACTCGATAATGTAGTCGTTGCAGAGCCGGCAAAGCCCTAGGTCCCGAAAGGCGAAGCCTCCCACCACCGCCCGCTCCACCGCATCCCGTTCCATACGAGGCAAAAGGTCGTCGAGGGTTGCCCATTTGTGCACTCCATTATGAACAAGCGCGTCGAAATAAGGCTCTCGCTTCGAGATTTTCTCCGCATCGCGGATGACGTCCGGCGGATATAAATGAATGTGAAAGTCAATGGTCTTCATTTGCGCGAATTTAAGCGAATGAACAACTTTACGTTTGAAAAAATTCTTGACATGTCTGTGCAGAATCTTTCAATCGATCACATAAGACTTCAAAGGAGGAAAGCCGTTGAAAAAAACGGCGCTATAGGTCTGGGTATAAGCGCCCGTCGTCAAAAAGTAGAGTCTATCGCCCTCTTGCAAATTAGACGGAAGGCGACAGGGCATTTTTTCGTAGAGTACGTCCATGCTGTCGCAGGTGGGACCGGCCAACACATAGTCATTGGCTTCCCCCGTCTGTTCCGAGTAGATAGGGTATTTGATGGATTCGTCCAAGGTCTCGATGAGTCCGCCGAATTTGCCGACGTCGAGGTAAAGCCAGGGAATACCGCTCTCGCGTTCTTTGTGGGAAATCATGACGATCTCCGTCACCAAAACGCCGGCGTCCCCCACCATGTAGCGTCCGGGCTCAATGAGAATCTGGGGAAAATCCGAGCTGAAAAATTCGCGCAAATAGTCCGTGATTTCAGCGGCGTAGACGTAGGTCTCCTCCACTGGATGCAGGTAATGGGCAGGAAAACCGCCACCCATGTTGATGAGGTCAAGGGTGACTCCCTTCTCCTTCGCGGCGTCGAAAAGCTCTTTGCAGGTGGCGAGGGCCACCCGCCATTGGGTGACGTCGTGCTGCTGAGAACCCACGTGAAAAGAAATGCCTCTGGGATTGAGCCCCAGCTCTTTCGAGAGCAGAATATTTTGGAAAATCACGTCAGGTTGCGCCCCAAATTTTCGGGACAGAGGCCAGTCCGACCCCAATCCACTGGACAGGATTCTAAAAAAAATGTCGCTGCCTGGGGCGTTTTGCGCTACTTTGCGTACATCGCTTTCCGCGTCTGTGGCGAAAAGGCGTATTCCTTTTTCATAAGCGTACCGAATGTCCCGGTCCTTCTTGATAGTGTTTCCATAACTCATACGGTTCGGAGAAACGCCCAGGCCAAGCATTAAGTTCAGCTCGTGAACAGAGGCAATGTCGAAAGAACTTCCCCGTTCGATCAACAGTCTCAAAACCGCGTCTGAGGGGTTTGCCTTGATGGCGTAGTAAATGTGTGCATAGGGCATCGATTTTTCCAATTCATCGTATTTCCTTGCCACAGTGCTCAATGATGTCATTAGGAATGGCGTCTCTTTGGCCGAGGCAAATTCCTTGAACTTTGCAAAACGTTCTTTCGTCATGTAATTTTCCATGTCAAAAGAATACTCGAATACGTGCACTACGACATGCCCCCTTGCAAATAAATTAGAACCCGCCTTCCAGGCTCCAACGCAGCGTATAGTTTACTCTGGATTTTTCAAATGTCGATGGTAAAAAGCCAAAAATCTGTCGTTGAACGCGCCGCGTAAACTGATCCTGAAAAGACAAAGCGATTATGGTCGATGATCGAAAAAGTATCGGATCCGCGGTAAACACCATTATTTTTTATTTCGTCGCCCACTATTGCCTGGTAATCTCTTTTCTTGTAGACTGACATTTGAAAATATCCACCGCGTTGGAGGTTGGTTATGATAGAAAGCAAAGTTAACAGAGAATACAAGGACAGCGTTTTTAGCAAATTGTGCGAAGACAAAAAAAGATTGATTGAGATTTATAACGCCATAGC
>JAIRYN010000028.1 GCA_031267575.1 Synergistaceae bacterium
CTGCTGGAAGGCCGAAAGGCTCGGCATCAAGACGGCGCTTCTGACCGACGAGTACGCGGGACAGGACGGGGCGAGCCAATCCTTGGCCGACTCCTGCGTAGAGGGCAACGCCTGCGTCACGGCGGGCAACGCTAACGAGGTCATCGTCCTGCCTCCCATGGAAAAGGTACTGGGCTTCCCAGAGGAAGCCAACGTCATCGCCGGGGGCTGGCAGGGATCTCTCGCCACCGACGGCACCATCACAGTGGAACTACAGGCTATCACCGGAGCGACCAGCGAACTGGGTTATACGAAGCTGGGCGCGTATACCATTTAAGGGCTTTTTATTTCGATTCAGGAGGTGTTGAAATTGGGTAAACTGGCAGGCAAGAAACTGCTCATTCTCGGGGAGCGCGACGGCGTTCCCGGGCCGGCCATAGAGGCGTGTTTGAAAGACAGCGGCGCCGAGATTCTTTTCTCGGTGAGCGAGTGCTTTGTCTGAACCGCCGCAGGGGCAATGGACTTGCAGAACCAGCAGCGCATCAAAGACGCCGCTGAGAAGTTCGGTTCCGATTGCATCGTGATTCTTGGTTCCTCCGACGCCGAGGGCGCGGAGATTTACGCCGAGACCGTGAGCAATGGAGATCCGACGTACGCAGGTCCTCTTGCCGGAGTCCCGTTGGGACTCCCCGTCTATCACGTTTTCGATCAGGCAATACGCGACGAGTGCGATCCTGCGGCTTGGGAAGAGCAGATCAGCATGATGGAGATGGTTTTGGACCCTGAAGCGCTGGCCGCGGCAGTCAAAGGTATTCGTGACCAGTTCAGCAAAAACGTTCCTTAGGATGCCCGAGATACCTGACAGAAAGGTGGGAGGACAAAAGTGGCTTATCGAGTCGTTCATTATATCAACCAGTTTTTCGCGGGCATAGGCGGCGAGGAAAAAGCCGATGTTACACCCGAAATTCGCGAGGGCATCGTAGGGCCCGGTGCCGCTTTCAAGGGAGCGCTTGGGGCGGAAGCCGAAATCGTGGCGACCGTCGTCTGCGGCGACTCTTATTTTGCCTCCAATATGGACAAAGCCAGCGCGGAAATCATCGAACTGGTGAAACCTTACAAACCCGACGCCTTCATCGCGGGACCCGCCTTCAACGCAGGCCGCTATGGAACGGCCTGCGGGGGTATGTGCGAGGCCATATCCAAAGAGCTGGGCATTCCCGTGGTCAGCGGCATGTACCCGGAAAACCCGGGCGTCGAGCTTTACAAGAAGTCCGCTTACATCATCCAGACCCCCGACAGCGCCGTGGGGATGAGGAAAGCGGTTCCCGTCATGGCGAAGATGCTCCTGAAGCTGCTGAAGGGCGAAAGCCTGGGGACGCCGGCGGAAGAGGGCTATATCGAGCGCGGAATCCGCAAAAACAAATTCTACGATAAACTGGCGGCCCAGCGCTGCGTCGAGATGTTCACCGCCAAGATGAAAGGGGAACCCTTCGAGACGGAGTACAAGATGCCCGTCTTCGACCGGGTGGATCCCCAGCCGGCCGTCAAGGACATGAAGGACGCCGTCATCGCCATCGTCACCTCCGGAGGCATCTGCCCCAAGGGAAACCCCGACCACATCGAGGCCTCCAGCGCCAGCAAGTACGGCGAGTACGACATCACGGGCGTCATGGACCTGACGGCGGACAAATATTGCACGGCCCACGGCGGTTATGACGCCACCTACGCGGACCGCGACGCGGACGTGGTGCTCCCCGTTGACGTCCTCCGGGACATGGAAAAAGAGGGCGTCTTCAAGAAGCTCCATAACAAATTTTACACCACAGTGGGTAACGGAACGGCTGTGGCCAGCGCCAAGCGTTTCGGCGCCGAAATCGCGGACAAGCTCGTTGCCGACGGAGTTACCGCCGTTATCTTGACCTCCACCTGAGGCACCTGCACTCGTTGCGGCGCAACGATGGTAAAAGAAATTGAACGCAAACTCCCTGTGGTACACGTTTGTACTATAGTTCCCATCTCACAAACCGTCGGAGCCAATCGAATCGTACCGGCAATCGCGATTCCTCATCCTTTTGGCGATCCGACGCGAACTCCAGAAGAAGAAAAAGTCATTCGCAGACATCTCGTCGAAAAGGCACTCAAAGCCTTGCAGACGGAAATAACCGAGCAGACCGTTTTCACCAGTTGAACGCGGCCGGCTGATTCGACGTGGCCCAGGTCGTTTCTGGGCCTTGTCAACACAAGAAGCGAGCGACCGCTTTAGGGAGGACATTCATGTCGAACGTTGGAATTAAGGGTTATTCCTATTGTTTGAATCACACGCCGGAGCTGGGGTTACGCTACGGCTCCACGCCCTTCGTGGAACACGAAACCAAGGGCGAAAGCGATTTTCTGAAAAATTTGCCTCAACATATCCAGAGTTATGAGAAAGCCAGGGAATACGCGCCAAACCAGGCATACATCGGCGGCATCGATTACGAAACCTTTGAGGCGGCGAAAACCCCTTGGATCGAGAACTACCTGACGAATGCCAACCGCTATGGCAAGTATGGCGAGATCATGCCGGAGGACGAATTTTTGGGCCTCATGGCGATATGCGACGTCTTCGACCTGATTTGGTTGGAGAAAGATTTCGCCGAGGCCGTCAAAGCGAAGCTGCTGAAAGATCCCATCATCAACGAGGCCATCGTCTCCCGCTTGAAGGGCGTTCACGATTTGCCCGAAATTGAGGCCGAGGTCAAAGACAAGAAGGGTCGTCCTCTCTATTACGGCGGCAAGGTCGTGGGCTGCGTCCGAAACGGGCATGAGATCGACGATTGCCTCTTCGCCTATGTTCTTATGGAGAACCTGGCCTGTAAAGCGGGAGGAGTTCTAGCGCTTCTACACCTGCTGAAGAACAGCGCCACGAAGCCGGAGGACATCGACTTCGTGATCGAGTGCTCCGAGGAAGGGGCGGGAGACATGAATCAACGCGCTGGCGGCAACTTTGCCAAGGCCGTGGCGGAGGTTGCGGGTTGCGTCAATGCCTCCGGTATCGACGTGCGCGGGTTCTGTGCCGGACCCGTCAACGCGCTGATTGCCGGAGCCTCTCAGGTGGCGGCCGGGGCGCGGAAAAACTGCGTGATCCTAGCTGGCGGCGCTATCCCGAAGCTCTATATGAACAGCCGTGACCACGTCAAGAAAGGACTTCCCGCCCTGGAGGACTGCCTGGGAAACTTTGCCGTGCTGCTGGTCCCTGACGATGGAACGAATCCCGTCATGCGCTTGGACGCGCTGGGCAAGCACTCGGTTGGCGCGGGAGCGGCTCCTCAGGCTATAACGTCGGCGTTGATTTACGAACCGCTTTTAGCCCAAGGTCTGTCTTTTAAGGACGTGGACAAATACGCTGCCGAACTCCAGATCCCGGAAATCACGTTACCCGCCGGCGCGGGCGACGTTCCTCACGCTAACATCAAGATGACCGCGGCTCTGGCCGTCATGAAAAAAGCCATCGAAAAAGGCGGTATGGACGATTTCATCAAGAAGCACGGTGTCATCGGTTTCGCTCACACTCAGGGACACATTCCGTCGGGCGTTCCCTTCATCGGCATCGCTTGCGATCACATTAAGGCGGGGACGATGAAGCGCATCATGATCATTGGCAAAGGCAGTCTTTTCTTAGCGCGGTTGACGAATCTAGCGGATGGGGCCTCATTCTTGATCGAAGCGCCCCAAGGCAAAGCGAACGTCACGACGGGCGCTATAGCGACAGGAGCCGTGAGCAAAGAAGACGTCAAATCCATGATTCTGGAGGCGCTCTCTGAAATCGCCGGCAAGCTGAGCTAGGAGGGGAAGAGATGGCCGATATTAAAAAACTGGTCGGAGAATCCCTCGCCGAGATCATCGACGCGGCGAAAAGCGGCGGTCCTAAAGTTCGCGTCGGGCTGATGGCCGCGGGCAGCGAACTCGGCAACGAAGAGCTGGCGAAAGGAGCGAGAATAGCGCTCCAAACCTACGGCAATGTTCGCCCCGTCATGATCGGACCTAAGATTTCTGGCTACGAGGATCTGGACTGGATCGAAACCGGCGACTGTGAGGCGGATATTTCATCGGCCTTGGAGAACGCCTTCAAAGAGGGGCGGATCGGAGGGGTGGTAGCGTTGCACTTTCCCTTTCCTCTGGGGGTAACTACCATCGGGCGCGTCGTGACCCCCGCCCGGGGACGTTCCATGATCCTGGCCTCCACCACCGGAACCTCGGCCGTAAACCGAGGTGAGGCCATGCTGAGAAACGCTCTTTACGGAATCGCCACGGCGAAGGCCCTGGGCATCGAGAACCCCACTCTGGGTATCTTGAACGTAGACACCGCGCAGCCGGTCTTTCGTGCCCTCACACACCTGGCCGAGAAGGGCTACAAGGTCACGTTCGGCTCATCTGTTCGTCAGGACGGGGGAGCAGTATTGCGGGGCAACGATGTTTTGGCCGGAGCGGTGGACATTTGCGTGACGGATACTCTGACGGGCAATATCCTGATGAAGATGTTTTCCTCCTTCAATACCGGCGGATCCTACGAAGCTACGGGCTGGGGTTACGGTCCCTCCTGTGGTGAGGGTTGGGGAAGTGTGGTTTCCATTATCTCGCGGGCGTCGGGCGCGCCCGTCATCGCCGGGGCTCTGACCTTTACGGCCGCGGTTGTGGCGGGCGGGCTGCCGGATAAGGTGGCGGACGAGCTTTCCGCGGCGAAAAAGGCTGGCTTGGATGAGGAAATAACCGCGCTCACGCCAAAAGCGACGGAGGAAAAGGAAACGGAGGAAAAGGAAGCCGTAAAAGCCCCTCCCGCCGAACCTACAGATGAAGAACTGCACGGCGTGGATGTGCTGGAGATCGAGAACGCGGTGAAGATCCTTTGGAAGGCCGGCATCTACGCCGAGTCCGCTATGGGTTGCACCGGCCCTGTAGTAAAACTCGCCGCCCGAAACGCGGAAAAGGGAACGGCTATTCTGAAGGAATACGCATATTTGTAGAGGTATTTTTGCCTTGTAATATACTTATGTTAAATTTGTGTTAAACTTGTATTAAAGTCGCTCGGCCATAGCCATAAATGAAGTATGGCGAGGACCTTCGATAGCACGTCGCGGGTTCTCGTGTTTTTATTCTTATTCCATTTTTGTTCTTATTCCATTTTTGTTCTTATTTTATTTTTGTTCTTGTTTTATTTGGAAAGAAGGTGACGTCAAAAAACTGTTTTTGTAGTTGTGGATTCATGCGGACTTCTGTAAAAAGCGCAATACCATAACGGGAGGTGCGGAAAATGGAACAACTTATGAAACTGAATGGTATCATCAATTCTTACGTTTGGGGAACTTGGATGCTGGTTTTTATTGTAGGTACCGGTGTTTATCTTACCATTCTTTTAGGTGTCCCGCAGTTTCGTTACTTTAAAATCGTCTGGAAAGAAGTTTTCGGCAAAAAAACTAAAAATCAAGCCGCCGGCGATAAATCCATTTCGTCCTTCGCGGCTATGGCTACGGCAATGGCCGCCACGGTCGGAACCGGAAATATCGCGGGCGTGGCGACGGCTCTCCACCTCGGTGGGCCTGGCGCTCTCATCTGGATGCTGGTTTCCGCTATTTTCGGCATGTGCACCAAGTTCGGCGAGGTCTCGCTGGCCGTCCACTTCCGCCAAAAGGATGAGCACGGCGATTGGCGTGGCGGCACCATGTATATTCTGGAGCATGGCGCGGGTCAGAAGTGGCTGGCCGTCATATTCGCGCTTTTCGCATTCCTCGCTTCTTTCGGAATCGGAGCCGCCGTACAGGCGAACTCCACGGCCGAAGGACTCAAAATAGGTTTTGGTATCGACCCACTCTACACGGGGATCGGCTTGGTCATTTTGGTAGGACTTGTGATCATTGGGGGGCTTAAGAGCCTCTCGACGGTTACGACTTACTTAGTTCCCTTCATGGCCGTTTTCTACGTGGTTGGTTCCATCGTCGTGCTGGTGGTGAATGCTTCGGCCATTCCAGGAGCTATCGCCTCGGCGTTCCGCTATGCCGTCTCCGATCCCATGGCCATGCCCGGCGCTTTGGCGGGTTGGACGATCAAAGAGGCTATCACCAAGGGCATCGCCCGGGGCGTCTTTTCCAATGAAGCCGGTCTAGGGTCCGCTCCCATGGTTCACGCCACGGCCAACGTAGACCATCCCGTCCGTCAGGGACTCTATGGTATCTTCGAGGTTTTTGTGGACACCATTGTCGTCTGCTCTATGACGGCCCTTGTGGTTCTCACCACGGGGACGTTAACGAGCCAAACCGAGCTGACGGGCGCCGCGCTTTCTCTCGTGGCTTTCGAGGCGGGGCTGGGGATATTCGGTAAGTATATTTTGTCCATCGGCCTCGCGCTCTTCGCCTTCACCACTATCTTGGGTTGGTATTGGTACGCGGAGACAGCGGCGACTTATCTGCTGGGAGTATGGTTCAAGCCCTTCATGAAAGTTGCCTGGATTGTTCTGATACTTCTAGGAGCGGCCGGCAGTCAGATTCTGGGCACTGGAGCCAACAATTTTCTCGATAACCTCTGGGACTTGGCTGATACGTTGAACGGACTTATGGCTATTCCCAACTTGATTGGACTGCTATTACTTTCGGGAGTTCTGCGTAAAATTGTCTCCGACTTCGATTCTAAACGTAAAAATGGAGAGATCAATCTCTAGCCTCTAAAGCCCCTAAACCGAACATCGCTCGTATTTCAAGCTGAGCGCTCCGCGACATTAGCGGAGCGCTTGTTCTTGTACGCCTATAATAATTTGGTGATCGTATTTGACATTTTGAGACACTGCTATAATAACGAGAAGCACCATTTCTAGGGGGATGTTAAAATGTTATACAGAAAAATGCCGCGAGTGAAGGAAGAAGTATCGATATTGGGCTTCGGGTGTATGCGATTGCCGACGCGCGACGGGAAGATCGACGAACTGACGGCGACGCGCATGATGCATGTGGCCATTGATAACGGGATCAACTACATCGACACGGCGCGCCCCTATCACGGCGGAACCAGCGAACCCTTTGTTGGACGTGCTCTTAAAGGTTTGAGAGACAAGGCGCAACTGGCGACGAAATTACCCAGTTGGCTGGTCAAAAAACGAGAGGACTTGGACTTTCACCTAAACGAGCAACTGGAGCAACTTCAGACCGACCATATCGACTTTTACCTGCTGCACGCCCTTTCCGATAGCCGATGGGAAAACCTCTTGAAACTCGACATCATGGATTTCATGGAAAAGGCCAAGGCCGCGGGAAAAATACGTTACCTTTGCTTCTCCTTTCATGACGGACTGGAGGTCTTTAAAAAGATCGTGGACGCTTACGCTTGGGACATGTGCCAAATTCAGCTCAATTTGCTGGATGACAACTACCAGGCTGGGCTGGAGGGACTGAGGTACGCTAACAACAAGAACATTGGCGTTGTAGTGATGGAGCCTCTAAAGGGGGGAAACATCGCTATCCCGGTTCCAAAGGATCTTCAGAGCGCGGCCCAGGCGGCCGGATATCAGAAGCCGACTCTGACGGAATTGGGGCTCCGATGGGTCTGGAATAACCCGGAGGTGAGCCTGCTTCTGAGTGGAATGAGCGCTCCGGAGCAAATGAATGAGAACATCGAAAGCGCCGCCAAGGGGCTTCCCAACGCCTTGACCCCGAAAGAACTGGAGTTAACGAAAACGGTAAAGAACCTTTTCCTTAGCCGTATGAGGGTTCCCTGTACGGCATGTGCCTACTGTAAACCGTGTCCCCAAGAGGTGGATATTCCTCAGTGTTTCACGAACTTGAACAACGCGGCGATCTCCGGGGACTGGGCGACACAGAAAGCCAGTTACAATTATCTTTTGGCCAATAACCGCGACGGCAAGAAAGCCAGCGCCTGCGTAGAATGTGGGGCCTGTGAACCCAAGTGCCCACAGAGCATCCTCATTAGGGAAAAACTCAAGGAAGTCGTCGCCGCTTTCGAGTCATAGTTGATCCGACATTCTGGAATATCGATCTCGATGCTGTCGCCGTTCTGAATCAGGGCAATGTTGTTTTTACGATAAAGCGATGAGAAAGCCAAGGGCTTCAGCCGTCATTTGAGAGGCGCTTGGAGCACTATCAACGCTCAAAGCGCCTCTTAAATGTTTAGTAATTTCCTAAACAAACTTCAGCATTGCGTCGAGGGGCTTACGCTGTTTAGGGCGGATTGTCTCCTCTGCCGGATATCCCACGGCAATAAGAGAGGCGAATCGCTGATCTTGCGGTAAGTCCAGCAATTTACATAGGGTTTCCCTATCGAAGAGTCCGAGAACACAAGTCCCCAGCCCCTGGTCAGCCGCCTCCAGACAGATGCAGATGCTGGCCGCGCCCAGATCTCCTTTCGCGAAATACTGACTGTCTAACATGCGCCGCAACGCGGGCATGAGGATCGCGTGCTCCTCCAATACAACGATGAACGCTCCCGCCTTCGAGGCGAACTCGTTACCCAACGCTTGTCCGCACTTGGCGACCTCGGGTACAATCTCAGGATTATCGACGATCACGAAACTCCACGGTTGCGAGTTGCAACCAGAAGGGGCCAGCCGAGCAGCCTCCACACAGCGCACCAATTTATCACGTTCCACAGGGCGCGCCACGAAATTTCGACAGCTTTGTCGCGTTAAACTAAGATCCATAAAATCCTTCATGAAATTATCACCGATCCTTTCAATGATCCTTTTAATAGTACTAATACCTACCTATAAAACCGAATTGTGTAAAAGAAACCATAACTTTCATTAAATATACCCCAAAACGACGACAAATGACAGATCCATTCGTCGACCACAGTCACGAGACCAATATAAAACTATATTTCTTGGAGTCGGCTTTTGTTATACTCTCCTTGAAGACGACGAGAAGTTATAATATTTGATATGATGTTTCACAGGGCGCAAGAGGCGAAGTCGAGAGATGATAGAATAAAATAAAGGGCCGTATTTGACAAGGAGGTAGATCGTAATGAAAAAATATGTGTGCACCGTCTGCGGATATGTGTATGATCCTGCTGTAGGGGATCCAGATTCCGGCATAGCGCCAGGCACGACATTTGATGATATTCCCGACAGTTGGTCATGCCCAACCTGCGGTGTGGCTAAGGATATGTTCGAGCCGGAATAGACGAAGAAAATCGTCTTCGAGAAAACAAACGGTCGGCCAGGAGGCTGACCGTTCACGTTATTGAGAGGTGATGAAAGTGCGGGCCATTTGGGACGGGGGAGTGCAAGCCGTTTTAATCGTGATGCCGATTTTCATTTTGATTGGTATGGGATGGGTCTTGAAATACAAGGGGCTTTTGATGCCCAGTACTCTGAAAGAAAACAATTTCATCCTCTATTGGTTCACCATGCCGGCCATGCTGTTCCGAGGTATTCTCAGAGCGGACATAAACGTTCTGCAAAACCCGTTATTCTTGGTGGCTGTGTGGTCTCCCTACCTGATCACGCTTCTTCTGGTCTGGTCAGGACGCCGCTGGGAAATACCCTCGCGTTTCGCCGTACTGTCTTTGAGCGCCACTCGTGGCAATCACTTTTTCGCTGGACTTCCCATTGTCTCCCTGGCGATGGGATCGGGCGGAGTGGAGGCCGCAACCCTCATCTTGGCTTTCTCCCTGGTTATCATGCAACTCGTTTCCATCGGCAGTGGACAACTGGCGTTCTTTGGGACTCTGTCCTGGAGGTCCTTGAAGGACACGGCGCTGCAGTTGTTGAAAAACCCGCTTTTTGTGACCTGCCTTTTCGGACTGCTCCTGATCTTCGCCGATTTGAACCATCTTCCGGAATGGCTCGACGAGACACTGGCCATTCTGGCCGACATCAGCACCGGCCTCGCTCTCTTGATGTTGGGGGCGGAACTGCACGTGGAAAATATTCTGAAGATGGTGACGTCCGTTCGGAAGATCGCGTTATTCAAACTTGTAGTACATCCCATCATAACCTACCTTATTTTTACGAGTCTAGGGCTTTCCCGTGAAATGACCCAGGCGGGTGTCTTGCTAGCTGCAATGCCTGTGGGGGTGAACACTGCCATCATCGCTCAGGCGATGGGCATGGACAGCGAATATTGCTCGCGAGGCATAGCAGTTTCCACCCTTTGCTCCATTGTCTCCCTTCCCCTCTGGATCGGCTTGCTGGGCCTGGCGTAACCGGCGAGCCGGCGTCGTGATGAGACTTTTGCACACGTCCGACTGGCATCTGGGGCGGACGCTTTACGGCAAAAAACGGACGGCGGAGTTCGAAGCCTTTCTCGAATGGTTATTGGCGACCTTGGATGAACAGAAGGTCGATGTCCTGATCGTGGCTGGGGACGTGTTCGACACCACCACCCCCAGCACCCGGGCGCAACAACTCTACTACCGATTCCTCTGCCGCGCGTCCCGTAGGGAAAAAAGCGAAAAAGCCGGGTGTCGCCATGTGGTGGTGGTGGGCGGCAATCACGATTCTCCCTCCTTCCTGGAAGCCCCCAAGGAGCTTCTGAGCTTCCTAGACGTGCATGTGGTGGGCGCGGCCACGGAGAGAATCGAGGATGAACTCCTAACGCTTCGTGACGCGAAGGGAATCCCGGAGCTGTTGGTCTGCGCCGTGCCCTATTTACGGGAAAAGGACATTCGCTGTTTCGAGTGGGGGGAGGACACGGAGGATAAAAATCGCAAGTTAGCTTTGGGCATCGAGGAGCATTATCGGGAAATCGGACGTCTGGCCGAGGAGCGGCGCGCCGAGTGGGCCAACGGAGAAGCGAGTGTTTCCGCCCGCAACATCCCCATCGTGGGCACGGGGCACCTCTTCGCCATGGGAGGACAGACGACGGAGGGAGACGGGGTCCGCGACCTCTACGTGGGAACCCTGGCCCAAGTAAACGCGGAGTCCTTACTCTCCTGTTTCGACTATCTCGCGCTGGGACACCTCCATTCCCCCCAAAAGGTAGGGAGATCGGAGACGGCACGCTACAGCGGCTCCCCCCTACCCATGAACACCGCTGAAGCGGAGCGAGGTAAAAGCGTCGTCTTGGTAGAGTTCGATTCTGGAAAATTTCCCGAAAAACCCGCCGTAAATGTGAGAAAATTATCCGTGCCGGTATTTCAGGAGCTCATTCGCGTCGCGGGGGACATAAACGCTGTAGAATCACGGCTAGGAGAACTGCGCTGCGGTGGCGGAGCCTGGGTGGAGGTCGTTTACGAGGGAGAAACGTTCGTGCCCAATTTGCGCGAACGTGTTTTCGCTCAAGTCGCTGGTTCCAACTTGGAAATTCTTCGGGTGAAAGACGCCCGGATTCTCAGAAACACCCCCGGAACTTGGAATGAAGGCGAGACCTTGAGCGAACTGGACGAGTCGGATGTGTTTTTGCGTTGTATGGACGCTCGCTCGATCCCCGCCGAAAATCGCCTCGAACTGTGGAACGCTTACCGGGAGGTTCTAGCCTCGCTCCGCGACTCCGGAGCCGAATAACAGTTATTGAGCAATCGCAAGAGATACAATATAGAGCTTCGAGCTGCTGACCGATTTTTTCCCTCATCTTTTTTCTCTCATCGAAGATGTGCTCGAATTGTGGGGCTAGAAAGTAGGGCTAGAAAGTAGGATTTGAAGCTCGGTGACCATGTCTATATCTGCCAAGAATGCGGGTTGAAAATAGACCGCGATTTGAATGCGGCTATGAACTTAAAGTATTATAATCACTGTAAAGTAGTGTAATCACTGTAAAGTAGTGTAATGCTATGTACCGTGGGCTGCACGGGAATTTAAGCCTTTGGACTTCCGAACAAACTTGAGTAGCTTTGGCGAAAGAGAGAAAGATGAAGAAGGAAAAATAGAGAAAGATGAAAAAGGAAAAATCTGGACTATGACACTTTTGTGTAGGTTTTCAGTAGCAGAATAGGAGAGAGGAAATGCGTATACTCAACGTTCGTTTCAAAAACCTCAACTCTCTTTTTGGAGAGTGGACAATCGACTTGACAAATCCAGCCTACGTCTCCGACGGAATTTTCGCGATAACGGGCCCGACGGGGGCCGGCAAGACCACTCTCCTGGACGCCGTCTGTCTGGCGCTCTATGGACGTACCCCGCGGCTTAAAGACGTGACCCAGGGCACCAACGAGGTCATGTCCCGTCACACCGGCGAGTGTTTTGCCGAGGTCCTTTTTGAAACGGGGGCCACCTACGGAAAGGAAGCCGAAAAATATTGCGCTTTCTGGGGACAACACCGGGCTCACAAAAGTCCGGGTGGTGTGTTGCAGCCTCCTCGTCACGAAATCTCGGACGCTGCGGCGGGGACGATCCTTCAGACGCGGCAGCGGGATACCGCCGATAAGATCAGAGAGGTGACGGGGCTCACATTTGACCAGTTCGTCCGTTCCATTTTGCTGGCTCAAGGTGGCTTTTCCGCGTTTTTACAAAGCGACCCCGGTGATCGCTCACCGATTCTAGAACAAATCACGGGCACGGAGATCTACAGCCAGATTTCGATGAAGGTTCACGAGGTGAGAAACATTGAGCGAGCCGATTTTTCCACTTTGGAGGCCGAAATATCAGGGATGGAGATGCTGGAACCGGAGGAAAGGGAGGCGCTGGAGGACCAATTGGCGACTCAGCTCCAGTCGGAGATAGAAGCGGAAAAAAACCTGGAGTGCTATCGAGCCGAACTCGACTGGCTGGAGAACATGGAGACGCTTCAGAAAGATCTGGAGATCTTGGAAGATCGCCATCGAGACCTGACCAGGCGGCAGGAGGGATTCGAGTCGGAGCGCAAACGCCTGGATCGAGCTCAGCATGCCTTGGAGTTTGGAAGCGCCTATGCTGCTCTAAACGCTCTTCGTAAAGAACAGGAACAAGAAAAAAGAACGCTCTTCGGGTGCCATGCGAAACTGCCGGAACTGGAGTCCAACGTGCGGCGTTCGGAAGAGTCTGTACAGTTGGCAAACGCCGCCTGCTCGGAAAAACAGACGGAGCAAAAAAACCTTTTAGACCTTTTGCGCAAAATTCGAGAGCTGGACCTCAAGCAGGAGGAGAAAAGCGCCCCGATCCGGGAGGCTCAGGAGGCCGCCGAAAATTTGGCTAAAATGGCTGGAGAATTGTACATCCAATGGGAAAAAAACCGCTCTCAGTTTGAAACCACTCAGGTTCGCCTCAGGGATGTCCGAAAATTCTTGCAGGATAACGCGACGGACGAACGATTAGCCGAGCAGTTGGCCGGAATGAAGGCGCGCTTCGATTCCCTGCGCGCTTCCCTCGAAAAGCGGGACCGTTTGGACCGTGAACGCGTCTTGGCCTTACAACAAAAGCAGGACGCCCAGGACTATTGGAATGGGCAAAGCATTCTCTACGAGACGGCAAAAGCGAAATTCACGTTGGGAGAAAACGTGCTCCGAAAACAAAAGGGCCTTTTGGACGAAACTCTGGGGACGCGCACCATCGCGGACTGGCGTGAGGAGCTTTCGGCATTGGCTGAGCGGAAAATGAAGCAAGGGCAGATCGAGGAAATCATTCTGCGCCGCGTTGAAGAGATTAACGTGGAGGAAACGCTGAAAACACGCGCCAAGACTCTGAAAAACCTCCAAAAGGAATGCCAGGACAAAATCTCCGAACAGCAGGATAAAATCCAGGCAACGGAAAAAGAAATAGAATACCTCGAAACACAGATAACCCTTCTGCGGCGCATCAAAGATCTGGAAGAGGCCAGAGGCCACTTGCGGAATGGGGAGCCTTGCCCTCTCTGCGGCTCCACCGCGCATCCCTACGCCTCTGGTAACATGCCCCACATGGACGAAGTGGAATTGGCCATGCGTCAGATAAAGGATAACCTGAGAAAGGAAAACGAGGCGCTTTCGGCCTTGCAGATCAAGAACGCCCAATTGGGGCAGGAAACGATCCAGAACGAGGAGGAACAAGGGCGGCTTCGAATCCAGTTGCAAACTCATGAAGGACAGTTGGCCGATGGGTTGTCGGAGTTGGAGTTGGTCGTCCCCATGAACGTGGATCCCTTGCCTAGCCTGAATCGGCAGAAGCAAAAGACGGAAGAGGTTTTGCAAAAAACGCGATTGACCATCGAACGAGCGGAAAAAGCAGAAAAAGAGCTGCGCTTGGCTAGGGAAGGACTGGAACGAGCGCGGGAAGAACGAGACCAATTGGCCCGTTCCCAGCAGGAGGCGGAGTTTCGTAAGGAAAACACCACCCGCGAGTGGACTCGGCTGACCCAAGAAGTTCGTCTTCATGGCGAAGAGCTGAAAAACATCCGAGCCGACCTGGTTCATCAGGTGTTACCCTTCGGGTTCAAAAACCTTCCCGACGAGAAGCCGGAACAGGTTCTAGAATCTCTCGAAGCGCGGTCGCGAAGATGGCAGGAGAACTACCGGCTCAGAGTGGAGCTGGAAAAACAGATTTCCGTGCAAGAACGCGATCTTCACCATACGCGGACCAACTTGGACAGTTCGAACTTGGAATTGAAAGAGAAAAACGAGATGGCCAGAAAGCTGAGAGCGGAAAAAGACGCGCTCCGGCAGCAGCGGGTGAGTCTCTTGGGCGAGAAGGACCCGGACACGGAGGAGGCGGCCCAGGCCCAGACCGTCGCGGCGGCGCTGGAACAAGTGGAGATCAGGCGCAAGGATCGGGAAAAGGTTTTACAGGATTTTGCGAATATGCAATTCCGCATGGACGAACTAGGGAAGTCCATCCATATTCGGGCTGACAGTCTGCAAAAAGCGGAACTTGCCTTTAAAAAGAAACTCCTCGCCAGTAATTTCGGGAACGAGGACGCGTACCTGGCGTCCTGCCTGTCCGAGACGGAGCGCAGGACTTTGCAAGAGCGAGCGCAAACCCTGGCCACGGAAAGGGTGGAACTGGACGCCCGGAGGATGGACAAAAAATTCGGCCTCGAAGAACTTCGGCGCCGGCAAGTATCGAACTGTTCCTTGGAGGAGGTGAGAGAGCGAAAAGCTCAGGCAACCAACCACTACAATGCCCTGCAGCAGTCAATCGGGGCTCTTCGTTCCCGCTTGAAGGACGAGGAAGAATTTTCCAGAAAAAAACAGAACCGGGCCTCTGCCGCTGAAAAACAAAAGCAGGAATACCTGCGCTGGGAAAAATTGCACGACTTGATCGGTTCCGCCGATGGGCAGAAATACCGTAATTTCGCCCAAGGCCTGACCTTCGAGATGGTTCTTAGCAACGCGAATCAGCAGCTTCAGAAGATGATGGACCGCTATTTCCTGGTGCGGGACGAAAACCGTCCTTTGGAACTTAGAGTTGTGGACAACTACCAGGCAGGGGAGGTCCGTTCGGCTAAAAATCTATCGGGGGGAGAGAGTTTTATCGTCAGCCTTGCTTTAGCCTTGGGACTTTCCCAGATGGCTAGCCAAAAAATTCGGATGGACTCGCTTTTTCTGGACGAGGGATTCGGCGCCCTGGACGAAGAGGCGTTGGATGTGGCCCTTTCCACACTCACCGGCTTGAGGCGAGAGGGCAAGATGATCGGTATTATCTCCCACGTGGAGGCCCTGAAGGAGCGCATCGCCACCCAGATTGAGATCATCCCTCAGGGAGACGGGCACAGTATTATCCGGGCCCCCGGGTGTGTTCGTGTCTCCTGACAAATAATCGAGGAAATCCGAATGAAAATCTGGGTGGCGGGGTTCGGCAACGAGTACCGAGAAGACGATGGGGCGGGAGTGCTTCTTGCCAGCCGTATTTACGCGTTTTTGGCCGAAGATTCGAGTCTGGAGGTTTCCTTGTGCCTCGAACACCAATTGCTCCCCGAACTGGCGGAGGAGCTGAACGTGGACTTGGCGATCTTTTGCGACGCGGATGCTATCCTTCACGAAAAGGGATTTTTCCTCCGGGAGGTCTTTCCGAATTCACGGATAGAGGGTTTCAATATGCATTCTATGGGGCCGGAGTGGCTCTTGGATCTCGCGGGAAAAACGGTGAAAGCGCCTTGTCGGTCTTTGCTCATTACGGTGTCGGGAGAGCGTTTCGATTTTTCTGCTGCCCCTACTCCCCTTTGCCTCGAACGCATCCAGAGGGCAGAGGTGGCGTTCAAAGAGTTCTGGCAGGTTTTAAAACAAGGGTCTTTTTCCTCCACGCCTCGGTTATAATAAAAATATCAAAATAAAGCGCCTAAATTTACAACGTCGTTAGCGACGACGTTTGTTTTGCATTTGGTTTCTTGCCATGTGTCTACTTTCATGTTAAACTCCTTTAATGCGGCTGTAAATATTCTCAGAGTGGGGGCATCCACTCTTAAAGGAGAAGACGTAAGACCGGTTTCAGTTGGCTGTCTTTGTCGATCTTAGAATCCCACGACTTTAGTCGTGGGAGCATGTCAAGGGGTGATTTTGTTGTCGGGACATTCCAAGTGGGCGAACATCAAACACAGAAAGGCAGCCCAGGACGCTAAACGGGGTAACCTTTTCCAGAAACTGGTGCGGGCCATTATCGTCGCGGCCAAGGAGGGCGGCGGGGATCCTTCTATGAATATGCGCCTAAAGACCGCCATTGAACGCGCCAAGGCCGTCAGTGTGCCGATCGAGAACATCACGAGGGGTATCAAGCGTGGGACGGGGGAAATTGAGGGAGCGACTTACGAGGAGTTGACCTATGAGGCCTACGGCCCTGGGGGGGTCGCGGTTTTGATCGAAGTGATGACTGACAACCGCAACCGCACCACGCCGGAAATACGCGCCCTTCTTTCCCGCAACGGCGGGCAGATGGGCGAGGCGGGAAGCGTGGCGTGGATGTTTGAGCGTAAGGGCGTCATTGAAGTAAAAGCGGCCAAAGAAGTCAAGGCAGTCAAGGCAGCCTCAAAACAGGGTATAGACGAAGACGCCCTGATGTCCTGCGGTCTTGAGGCGGGCATGACCGATATGGAGTCATCAGAGGAGGGAGAGGGTTATACTCTTTACAGCGATCCCTCTGACCTTCAGCAGTTGAGGGAGGCTCTCGAAAAAGCGAAGTACATGATCGAAAGCGCCGAGACTCCCCTGGTCTCCAAAACACCCATCGAAATCGCCGATGTGGAAGTGGCTCGCAAGATCTTCCGCCTCATCGACGTCCTGGAGGAACATGACGATACCCAGAACGTCTACTCCAACTTCGATGTTTCGGACGACGTGGCCGCCCAAATCGAGGAGTGAAGTGGAGGTTTCAGAATCTGGACCTGGGCTCGTCTGCCTGGGAGTCGATCCCGGGTTGGCGCGAATGGGTTATGGCCTGGTGAAGCAATCGGGATCTGTGGTTCGCGCTTTGGGGTTCGGTTGTATAGAGACGAGTTCCGATATGGAATTTACGCAACGCCTTTTGCGCCTGTACCAAGCCCTTGGGGAGCAGCTCGAAAACTGCTCCCCCGATTTTATGTGTGTGGAGCGCCTTTTTTTTGGCCGCAATATCACAACGGCGGAGTTTGTTTGGCAGGCCAGGGGCGTGGTGATGCTGCTGGCTGCGCAAAAGAGCCTCAGAGTCCTGGAGCCGAAGCCCAATCAGGTTAAGATGGCCGTTTGTGGAACGGGAACCGCCGATAAGCCCCAAATGCAAAAGATGGTGCAGCGGCTTCTGGCGCTGAACGCGATACCCAAGCCGGACGATGCGGCCGACGCTCTAGCCATAGCGTTGACGGGGCTGACGTACTACAGGCATGAGCAGAAGACGGGAGAAAGCCTATGATTCGAGCACTTTGCGGGGAGGTGTTCTCCGCCACGGAAACGTCCGCGATTCTCGACGTGGGGGGCTTGGGGTTTGATGTCTTGTGCTCCCGCGGCGCCCTTGCCCTTTGCTCGCCTGGGGCGCGAGTACGTTTGACCGCTTACCTACAGATCTCTGAGGCGGGGGCTGCCCTTTTCGGTTTCGCGAATGAGACGGAACGCGAACTTTTCCTGAAAATCATCGCGATCAAGGGGATCGGGGGTCGGACGGGCATGACGATCCTGAACGTCTTGCCGGCGGAGGAGGTCATTCGCGCGGCATCCCTGGCCGACGTGAACGCCTTCATGCGTGTGCCCGGTGTGGGGCGTAAGACGGCAGAACGTATCTGTTTCGAGTTGAAAAATAGCCTGCCCAAGGATTTTACCGCGGCGCTTCAAGGGGGCGCTTCTGCGCCTGCCAGCCGTGTGGCGGACACGGTGGGAGACGCCCTACGGTCCCTGGGATTTGGACAGAGCGATACGGCGGCAGCCTTGAGCGTGGTGCGGGCAGCGCTGGGGGAGAACTTCGACAAATTGGACGAAGAAAAGCTCTTGAAGGCTGCTTTGAAAGAATTACAGCGTAAATAGATGGCGGTAAATAGATGACGGTAAATAGATGACGGAGAATCGATCCATGCCGGAAGAAAAAGTAAACAAAGGACAAAAATCGCAAAATAACCGTTTTTTCTCTTCCCCTCGGGACCCGGAGGACTTTTCCCTTCGTCCCACCACGCTGGAGGGGTTCATCGGCCAGGAAAAGGTGAGGGAGAAACTTCAAATCTACATGCAGGCAGCGAAGAGCCGTAAGGAGCCCTTGGACCACGCTCTTTTCTACGGCCCCCCCGGCCTGGGCAAGACCACTTTAGCGGGCATTATTGCCAGGGAGATGGGCGGACAACTGCGCGCCACCACGGGGCCAGCCTTGGAGCGTGCCGGGGACCTGGCGGCCATCGTCTCCAACGTCGAAAGCAACGATGTTTTGTTCATCGACGAGATTCACCGGCTCCCTGCCCAGGTGGAAGAGATTCTTTACCCCGCTATGGAGGATTTTGCCCTTCACATCGTGGTGGGTAAAGGCCCCTTGGCCAAAACGATATGTCTTTCCCTACCGCGCTTCACCCTCTGTGGGGCCACTACTCGCCTGGGGCTTCTAACATCACCCCTGCGAGCCCGCTTCGGCATCGTAGAACAGCTCTCCCTCTACACGGAGCAGGAGCTAACCCTCATTGTTCAGCGGGGAAGCCGGACCTTCGGCGTAGAGATTCTAGACGATGCCGCGGTGGAGATCGCGAAGCGCTCGCGGGGGACGCCGCGGGTGGCTCTGCGTTTACTGCGTCGCGTGCGGGACGTGGCCGCGGTCAAAGGAACGGGCGTCATTACGGGCGAAATGGCGGAATGGGCGATGGACATGCTGGATATCGATCCAGAGGGGCTGGACGAGGGAGACCGCCGCATCTTGAGTAAAATCATCGACCTCTTCGAGGGCGGCCCCGTGGGGTTGTCCACGATTGCGGCCGCCTTAAACGAAGATTCTCAGACGATAGAGGACATCTACGAACCTTACCTCATCCAGAAGGGTTTTCTAGAGCGTACTCCCCGCGGCCGAAAGGTAACCGCGGCGGCCTACCCTTATCTCGGCAAAGTTCCTCCCCTTCCCCTTCCCCTTCAGCCGAATCAGGCGCAACAAGGAGCACAACAAAGAACGCAACAAGGAGAAACCCTACACCTGCCTCTGGACGCATAGATTCGGGCTATTGTCTCGTTACTTAATCCGATTATATGGCCCCGCCATTCCAAAGGTCCTGAAGGGTTACAAAACGATAACCCCGCTGATGCAGACTTGTCACAATGGCGGGAAGAGCCAACACGGTTTCGGGGACGCCTGAGTGCATCAAGATCACGGCGCCGGGGCGAGTCATCTTTACCGCCACGTTTGTGATTCGACGGGCGGATATGCCGGTGTAGTCGGCAGTGTTGACGCTCCAGAGCCCCATTCGCATTTTCATGCGACGCATGGCGTAAAAGACCTTGAGGTTGAAACCGCCTCCCGGTGGGCGTAGGAAGCTGGGCGTGAGGACTCCCAAATTATCCATGACCTCGTTACAGCGTTCCGCCTCACGCATCATCTTTTCGACCCAGAGAGTGTGGAGTTTCGGGTGAGTATAGCTGTGGTTCTCGATTTCATGTCCTCCGGCCTGGATGTTCTTCGTGATGGAGGCGTGACGCTCGGCGAATTTGCCTACCAAGAAGAACGTGCCCGGCACATCAAGGCTCTTTAGAGTGGAGAGCAGTTCGGGCATTCCCCATGCCCGCGGACCGTCGTCGAAGGTCAATGCGACTTCCTTCAAAAACGGATGTCCCGCCGCAATCCCCCATCGGGCTCTTTCATCGCTCAAGAGCCCCCATTCAAGGTACAAAAAGACAGTAATCGCGGCAATCAAGAGCGCGCGCTCCCCTTTACGAAGGCGTCGTGTGATCTGACAAACGCTATTTGGGTAAACACTGTTTTCGATCCCAGCCAATGGCATCTTCCTTTCCTTATTTATTTACGACATTGCTTTATGCTATATTTTATGTCGTAATTTATGAGTTGCAAAACTCCAGATTCGCGTTTTTTTCATGTATGGTGCATACGTCTCATCAATTTAAAGACCGAACATCAATTCAATTAAAGACCAAACATCAATTCAATTAAAGACCGAACCACCTCAAGCTCAAGAGAGAGTTCGACGTTCTCCGCGACAATTTCTGGAGGCGTTCCCTTATTAAGCATTTTTTTTGCTATTGCGATAGCCTTGTTGTATCCACCTCTCGCTTCGCCCTCCGCTCTGGCATCGTCGATTTAGGCCATTTTGTCCATCTCAGCCAGGCGCTCCCTCAACCGAAAATATCGTGCCTCCGGCTTTTGCCAGTACTCTTCCTCTGTGCTGTGCGTCGCAACTCTTGAAAAATTGGATCCTTTCATTTTTCAAGAGAAATCACGAGAAACGCGCCGCAAGCGTTGCAGTAACACTTTATGCGCCTTCGGTCCAACTATGCATTCTCCCGTCGAGAGCGTCGCCAGTGCCATAATACTTAAATCCACTCCTACCACAATCTACTCCTACCACGCCTTGGGTTTCGGCCTTCGGAAGGCATGAATCATCTAGGGTATCGACGGTAATACTGACAAACCATTTGTTGGCTACACGAGAGACCGTGGCCGACATAATCTTTCCGGTAAGACGCAAAGACTCCCGCATTTTCACCCAACCGAGATTCGGAATGCGGATATGGAAACCTTTAACGTCGAACTGGTCGTTACTCATTGAAAATCGGTCATGGACACCTTTTTTACGAAAAGTCGGATAACGGGCACACCCGGTAAAAAAATTTCGAAATGCCGCG
>JAIRYN010000029.1 GCA_031267575.1 Synergistaceae bacterium
TCTATCTTTCGTTTTCTATCTTTCGTTTTCTATCTTTCGTTTTCTATCTTTCGTTTTCTATCTTTCGTTTTCTATCTTTCGTTTTCTATCTTTCGTTTTCTATCTTTCGTTTTCTATCCTTCGTTTTCTATCCTTCCGTTGTTCTCCCCAACCAGCCCGCCCGCGTTGGAGCGAGAATAGTAGTAATCGTAGTAGTCGGTGGCGGAGCCATTGGAGACGATGGTGGAGGAGACGCTACCGCTGGCTACGCAGTTGTTCGTTATCATTCCGTAGTTTTCATCGCTTCAAAGTCCTTTCTGCTCCGGTAGCGCGAAAGAATCGCCGTCGAGGTAGTGGGCGTCCCCCATCAGACTCATCCGCGGGGAGTGGCCTTCTTTCAATTCGACGACCGTGAGTCCGCAGTTGGTGATTTGAAAACACCAAAAACTCGATAAAGGCGCTTCGAGAAAATAACACAAAAGCGTCTTGACCACGGCGTCGTGCGTCGTCAGACAGACATCACCGGAATACTTCAGAGCGATTTTCTCCATCGCGGCCACTGAACGGACTTGGACATCCCGCAACGACTCTCCTCCCTCTCCGGGCATGATAACCGTGTGGGGAGACGTGTGCCACGCTGCGTACAGGTCTGGCCAACGCGAGGCGACCTCGGTGGCAAGCAGCGTCTCCCATTCTCCATGATGAATCTCGGAAAATTCGGAGACAATTTCGACCGTACTCACCCCACACGCGGCGGCGATTTTCTTGCCCGTGACGAGAGCGCGTTTCAGCGGGCTGCTGACGACCGCCTCGAACCTGTGAGGCGCAAGGAACGCCGCGACCTTATCGCCCTGGGCAAGGCCATGCTCGCTGAGTTCCGTATCCCGCTGACCCTGAAAACGCCCTTCCACGTTCCAACTCGTTTCACCATGCCTAATGATGAAAAACCTCATTTTCCTTCATCTCCATATTTGCCTTCATCTCCATTCAGCTTGACTGTAGCAGCCCAAACCATGTCACCGTCCCGCTCTATCGCCAAAAGCAGTTCAGACGACAGAACGCCGTCGACCTCCATGACGGCCAGGGCCAAACCGCTGGATTCTTTGCGACCCAAGGAGAAGTTGGCGATATTCACCGATGAGTCCCCCAATAGTTTGCCAACTTTGCCGATGACACCCGGCCGGTCGTGATTCTGGAACAACAGAAGCTGCCCGTAAGGCCTGAAATCGATCCCGTAGCCATTGGTCTTCACGATATGCTGGCGGCCGTCCTCGGCGACCGTGCCGGTCAGCGTCACCGTGGACGTTTGGGTCTCCACGGCAACCTCGACAATATTACGGTACACGCGCGACTCTCCAAAACTTTCCTCCAGGGCGATTCCGCGCTCCGCCGCGAGAAGGGGAGCGATCATGTAGTTCACATCGGGCCCATGGGCGACTTCCAGAAATCCCTTGATGACGGCTATTGTGTAAGGGTGGCTGCCGCTGCGGGGTGCGTCTTCGTCGATCAGCTCGCTTCCCCGGATCATAACCTTGCACTTGAGCGCTGGGCCTCCGTCGTTTTCCATAAGCCGAGCCGCGAGAATACCTATTTTTCGAGAAAGATGAACGAAGTTCTTTTGAAGATCGTTCAAATGCTGCTCCATAAAAGGAAGATTGACCGCGTGGTCGTAAGGATCGCCCCTGAGAGCGGCAAGGGTGTTGGTGACCGCTATGCGCGCGACCTCGGTTTGCGCTTCGATCGTTGTGGCCCCAAGGTGAGGTGACAGCACCACTTTGGCCGATATGTCCTCGGCAAAGAGAGGGTGATCGGCGCGGGGCGGCTCTTGGGTGAAGACGTCGAAGGCCGCTCCGGCCAGCCGCCCGTCGCGCAGCGCCTGAGCACAGGCTTCTTCGTCCACGATTCCGCCCCGCGCACAGTTGACCAGGTACGATCCAGGTTTCATCGCCCTCAGCATCTTCTCGTCGATGACGCAGCGGGTTTCGTGAGTTACCGGCACGTGGATCGTTACCACGTCCGCCAGCGACAAAGCCCCGGCAAGGTCCGTCATATTCTGAATACCGAGCTCGTTCATCCTCTTGGCGGAAACATACGGGTCATAGCCCAAAATCTCCATACCAAACACGCGGCACCTAAGCGCGACCTGCGTTCCGATTCTGCCCAGGCCAATGACCAAGATCTTCTTGCCATTGAGCTGACGGCCGGTGAACTTTCCGCGGTCCCACTTTCCCTCACAGAGGGAGACGTAGGCCTGGGGAATGTGCCTCACGAGGGAAAGGAGGAGGGCCAGGGTGTGTTCGGCCGCCGCCAGTGTGTTTCCGGTCGGGGCGTTGATCAGGACGATCCCGCGCCTGCTCGCCTCCTGAATGTCCACGTTATCCACGCCCACTCCGGCGCGCGCGATCACCTTGAGTTCTTTGGCCGCGTCAATAAGGGCTTTGTCCATCGCCGTTCCGCTGCGGGTGATGATGGCGTCGTATTCCCCGATCACACCCAGCAAATCGTCCCGTGAGATGCCGACTCGGATGTCCGCCGTCACATCCGGCGCTTCGTTTAAAAGTCTGATTCCCTCTTGGCCCAATGCCTCTGGAACGATAATTCTGAACTTTTCACTCTTTTCGCTCTCTTGCTCGCCGCTCACGTTATTTTTCCTCCCATTTCTCCAACGCCCGCGCCATAAAATCCCCGGCCTGTTCCCTGGCGTTGCCCAAAGCGGCGTACAGACTGCCCAAGGCAAGGGATATTTCGGGCCACCTCACGTCGTGGTAGTGGGACATGCGGATGAGGTTTCCCTTGAACTGCCCCTGACCTCCGGCCACGTCCACGCCCATTGCCGCGAGGGCCTTAGTGACGGCCGAAGTCTTTCCCGATGGTATTTCGTTTAGTGAAGTTTCATCTGAAGGATAAAAGAAAGCCGTGACCCCCGGCGAACGGAAACGCTGATCTTTGACGAGAAGCTCGAATCCTAACGCCTCTATGCCCGCGGCAAGGGAGTGGGCCGCGCGAGCCCGGAGGTCGAACCATCCCTCATTAGATAAGATCTCGTCCAAAGCCGCGTCCAGGGCTGTGAAGAGGGAGACCGGCGGAGTGTAGGGATTTTCGGGAGCGTCTTTGTCCAGGTATTTTTTCTGCTGGGCAAGATCAAAATAGTAGCTGAGGCACTTTCTGTGGGATACGTGATCCCACGCCCGCTGAGAGAGCCAGACGAGCCCCAGCCCCGGCGGCGTGAGCAGCCCCTTCTGGGACGCGGTCGCGAGCCCGTCGATTCCCCAAACCTCGGGATAACAGGGCATAGCGCCCACCGCGCTGACTCCGTCCACGAGAACGAGGGGCCGTTTGTCTTTCGGCAGGGACGCGACGATCTCGTCGATGTGATTGAAAACTCCGGTGGAGGTTTCGTTTTGCGTGAGGAGCAAGAGGGCGGCGTCGGGGGACGAGGCGACGGCGGAAGCGACGGCCTCTGGAGACACGCCTTCACCGGGAGGAACGTCGACGTTGATCATCTTCGCCCCCGTGAGGGCGATTATTTCGCGGAACCTGTCGCCAAACACCCCGCAAGACACGGATATCACCTGGGTGTCTGGTCCAGCAAAATTAACAGCCAGACTTTCCAGCGCCCCGGTTCCCGAAGACGGGAAAATCACCGTCCTGCCCTTCGACCGAAGCAGGCGGCCCAGTTTTTCCTCAATATTTTTGAAAAGCGTCGAGAACTCGGCCCCTCTGTGACCTATGAGAGGACGAGCCTCCGCCAGAGAGACGCGGGTTGAAATTGGAACCGGTCCGGGAGTCATTAGATACTTGTTCATTATACAACCTTCTATCTGAATTAAATAAGAGGCCTAAAGTTAAATAAGAGACCCATCTGCATTAAATAAGAAGCCTAAAGTTAAATAAGAGGCCTATCTGAATTAAATAAGAGGCCTAAAGCTAAATAAGAGGCCTATTTGAATTAAATAAGAGGCCTAAAGCTAAATAAGAGGACTACCTGCATTAAATAAGAAGCCTAAAGTTAAATAATAGGCCTAAAGTTGACATACTCCCACGACTAAAATTGTGGGATTCTAAGATCGACAAAGACAGCCGACTGAAACTGGTCTTACGTCTTCTCCTTTAAGAGTGGATGCCCCCACTCTGAGAATATTTACAACCGCATTAATATCCCGGTCGTGTTCCGCCCCGCATCTCGCGTTGATAAGCTATAAAAAGAGTTTAACATGAAAGTAGACATATGGCAAGAAACCAAATACAAAACAAACGCCGCCAACGACGGCGTTGCGATTCTCATCTGTTCTCGTCCGTTCTCATCCGATCTCGTCCGGTCTCG
>JAIRYN010000030.1 GCA_031267575.1 Synergistaceae bacterium
GGAAGAGAGGTGCCTTCAATGCCTTCAAAACGATCTGCGCCCCCGTCTTGACGTCGCCCTCCAGCTTGGCGACAAATCCCTCCAGAGCGCCGGAGCAGTTGATCGGAGCGACGCCGCCGCCGGCTACGATACCTTCCTCGACGGCCGCCCGGGTCGCGTTCAGCGCGTCCTCAATGCGGTGCTTCAGCTCTTTCTGCTCGGTCTCCGTTGCAGAACCCACCTGGATCACAGCCACGCCGCCCACCAGTTTCGCCAAACGCTCCTGGAGCTTCTCTTTGTCGTAGTCGGAGGTGGAGTCTTCGATTTCTTTCTTGATCTGAGAAGCGCGTTTACGGATCTCATCAGGATTGCCC
This sequence comes from Synergistaceae bacterium, assembly GCA_031267575.1. Lineage (NCBI taxonomy): Bacteria > Thermotogati > Synergistota > Synergistia > Synergistales > Synergistaceae > Synergistaceae bacterium. The sequence continues at coordinate 354 of JAIRYN010000030.1, forward strand.
GCGCCCTGAGTGATGGTCGTGTCCTCTTTGGTGATGCGGACCTTCTTGGCCTTGCCCAGCATGGAAAGCTCGGTATTCTCGAACTTCAGGCCCACTTCCTCGCTGATGACCTGACCGCCGGTAACGATGGCGATGTCGGCCAGCATAGCCTTACGACGGTCGCCGAACCCAGGCGCTTTGACGGCCACTACCTGCATGACGCCGCGCAGTTTGTTGACCACCAATGTGGCCAGGGCCTCGCCCTCCACGTCTTCGGCGATGATCACCAGGGGCTTGCCAGTCTGGACAACCTTTTCTAAAACGGGCAGCAGGTCTTTAATATTGCTGATCTTGCCGTCGTGGATGAGGATGTAGGCATCGTCGAAACTGGTCTCCATGCGCTCGCCATCGGTGACCATGTAGGGGCTGATGTAACCCTTGTCGAACTGCAATCCCTCGACCATCTCCAGGGTGGTACCTACGGTCTGGCTGTCCTCCACGGTGATGACGCCCTCTTCGCCCACCTTCGCCATGGCCTCGGAGATCAACGCCCCCACGCCGGCGTCGTTGGCGGAGATAGCGGCGACCTGAGCAATTTTTTCTTTTTCTTTGACGGGAATGGATTTCTTTTTCAGCTCTTCCACGACGAAGTCGATGGCCTTTTCAATGCCAGACCGCATCTGCATTCCGTTGGCGCCTGCGGCCACGTTCTTCATACCCTCACGAATAATGGCCCGAGAGAAAATGGTAGCGGTGGTGGTGCCGTCTCCGGCGATGTCGTTAGTCTTGGAGGCGACTTCTTTCAACAACTGGGCTCCCGCGTTCTCAAAGGGATCTTCCAGCTCGATTTCCTTGGCGATGGTAACGCCGTCATTGGTGATGGTGGGGGAACCGAATTTCTTTTCAAGCACAACGTTGCGACCCTTGGGTCCTAACGTCACACCCACCGTGTCCGCGACTTTATCGATCCCGCGAAGCATAGCGCGGCGGGCGTCCTCACTGAAAGCAAGAATTTTAGCCATAGTATATAATCCTCCTCTAAGCTGACTCTTAGATTACTTCTCGATGATAGCGAGCACGTCCCGCTCGCTGAAGATGACGTACTCCTCGCTGTCGATCTTGACCTCAGTACCCGCGTACTTGCTGAAGATAATTCGGTCGCCGACCTTTACCTCAATAGGCAACTTCTGACCATTGTCCAGCACCTTACCTGAACCGATGGCCATAACCTCGCCCTCGGTAGGCTTTTCTTTAGCCGTATCGGGTAGAACGATGCCGCCCTTTGTCTTTTCCTCACGGCTGAGAACTTTGACTACAATTCTGTCTCCAAGCGGTTTGAGATTCATAAACAATCCCTCCTGATATTTTAATGTTAGCAGTCTTTGTTAAAGAGTGCTAATCATTTTCACAAGTGGAATAATAGCTTTTTACTCCTTCGAGTTCAATAGGTGGAAATACGTAAGTTCTGTTCATGGATTCTGCCCGGATCAAATGATAGAATAGATGCTGGAAAGCTTTTTTATCTGTAAAGTCTTTCGTTAAGCTACTTTAAAGTTATGGAGGCGAGTTTCGGCGACTGTGGCGGAATCTCGCAATTGGAGATGGAGGGATTGAGATGAGATTTTTCCTGATGGGTCTTGTTTCTTGGACATCTTTCGCCTGCCTCTTTTTATTGTGCCTCCGACGTCAAAGCATCGTTGACGGGAAAGGCATGTGGCGTAAAAGACCTTGGCATGAACGAAGCTATCGAGTTCCAATTTCGTCCGGTTTTCAATCCGACGGTTTTCAATCCGATCTTCAATGCTTCAATCCGAAATGCTTTAATCCGACCGATCTTCAAAAGGAAGTCGTGGACCTTCGGAAAGCTAAAAACGACATCGAACGCGAAATGGAAGCGCTTCGCTCCAAAATCGAGATTTTGGAGGCGTCCCATTCCGGTTTTGTAGTTGTTCAAGCTCAACGGGATGGAGCCCGTTCGGCGAGTGTTGAAGGCTCGAATCCCCAAGCCGAGGTTTCAAAAGGAGAGAAGAAAGAGAAGAATATGAAAGTCGTGTCTATCATCAACTATAAGGGCGGCGTGGGAAAGACCACGATTACCTCCAACATCGCGACATATGCCGCCTCCAAGGGAAAACGGGTACTCATGATTGATCTAGACCCCCAGACGAACCTGACGCTTTCGTTCATGACAAACGAAAAGTGGATCGAGAGTTATGCCGAGGAAAAGACCCTCAGAAATTTCTTCTGTCCTATCCTCAACGGTACGGGACCGACGACGCCTTTGAGTTCTTTGGTCATTCCTCTGAAGATCGAGGACGTCGACCTGAGTCTCATCAGTTCCCATCTGGAACTTATTAGCGTCGATACAGACCTGGCGATGTGTCTGGGAGGAGGAAACGAGCAAATTCTCAAGTATAATTTCCTGACCGTGCATAACTACCTCCGAAACGCCATCAGAACGCTGGAAGGAGATTACGACATGGTTTTGATCGACTGTCCTCCAAGCTTCAATACCGTCGTCAAGAACGCGCTTACCGCAAGCGACTTTTACCTTGTTCCCGCCAAGATGGATTACCTTTCAACCTTGGGCATAGAGCAGCTCCATCGGAACTCCAATCTTTACGTTGAAAAGCACAATCAATTCGTGGAGGAGGTGGGAAAGCCTTTCACGAACATTTTCCCCAAGACCCTCGGTGTCGTTCCCACCATGCTGTCGTTGTACGGCAGATCCCCCATCGCTTCAAATCAACTCTACCTAGGCCAAGTGGCGCAGAGGGGATACCACCTTTTCCCAGGTTTGAGGGAAAACACCAATATCTACGCGCCGGCCCCCAACGATGGTATTCCCGTATACCTCACTCACAGCGCCAGCAGCGCTTTGCCCGGCATTATCGCGGAAATAGCGGATCTCTCCGAGGAATTTATCGCGAAGGCGGGTCTATAAGGCGTGGAATCAAAAAAAATTATTGACGCGATAAAAAAAATATTGACCGACTTGAGCAAGCTCGACGAGCAGCAACTGGAGCAAATCATCGATGGCAGCATGAAGTTCAAATGCGAATTTCCCAAGGCAAGAGGTACTGACAAGACCAATGGATCTTCCGCGACTTCCGTTTTCGCGCCCGCGTTTAAGGAGTACAAAACGGCGCTTTTCTCCTGTACGAGCAGAACCGATGCCACAAAGTACCTGAGTGGACTCAAAATGAAGGTTTCCGACCTCAAACAGTTCGCGAAATACTTAAACCTGAAGGTCCCCGCAAGCGGAAAGGATGCCATTCTGAAGGCCGTCGTCGACCAAACGGTGGGCTTTCGATTGGATTCTCAGGCCGTTTTCCGCACATGATGACGTGTCTTCATCCTTAGTTTTAGATCCTTAGTTTTGAATCCTTAGTTTTGGATCCTTAGTTTTGGATGTTATAATTTCATGATTTCCGCGTATACGTCGACAATAAGAAAGGTTGTGTCGGAGAAAATTGTCAGAGAAGAATTTCGGCGACGCTTTTCATGATAGGAATATCGTTAGGAATATCGTGTTGATGCGCCACGGGCGAACGGACTGGAACGACGCTCACAGATTTCAGGGGCGTACCGACATACCTCTCAACGACAAGGGCCTAGCTCAAGCGGAAAAAACAGCGGACCGCCTGGCCAAGTGGCCGGTGGACGCAGTGTACACCAGCCCTATGATTCGGGCCTGTCAAACGGCTCAGCCTATCGCTAACCGCCACGGGCGGAAGCCTATTGTCCTCAATGACTTGGTGGAGGTGGACTTCGGCCCTTGGGAAAATCAGAGTTTTGAAAACATCCGATGTCAATATCCCGATCTCATGAGAAAATGGATGAAAGATCCTTTTTTCCGCGCGCCAGAGGGGGCCGAAACCTGGGAGTCCATCCGGATCCGGGCCGAACGAGCGATAGAGGTCGTTTTACGTGAGGAAGGAAAACGCGTTGTCGTCGTATCCCACGGTGGCATTATGAGGGCGTTGTTTTCGGTGTTATTGGGCCTGGACCCCCACGTCGTGTGGAACATCAAAGCGTCCAACTGCGCTTTGAACGGCATTGAGGTGCGAAAAGATCAGACTCTTCTGGCTTTTTCCAACGACGAACTTCACCTAAAGGAAGAGCTGACGGATATCACCCTACCTGTATGGTAAAATTACTATGGTTGTAAATATTCTCAGAGTGGGGGCATCCACTCTTAAAGGAGAAGACGTAAGACCGGTTTTAGTCAGCTGTCTTTGTCGATCTTAGAATCCCATGACTTTAGTCGTGGGAGTATGTCAAGGAATCGAAAAGGAAGATAGGAGGGCGGCATGGAGCGGGAAAGGGAAAAAGCGCTTTGGTCGCTCTGCCGGGAGGGTAGCCCGGAGGCCAGAGAAGAGCTCATCATCGCTTATCGCCCTCTGGTTTTCTGGTTGGCGGGTAAATTCAAAGTCTACCCTGCTCTGCGGCAGGATGTGGTTCAGGAAGGAATGCTGGCCTTGATCTCCGCGGTGGACCGTTTCGCTCCAGAGCGAGACCTGCGTTTTACTACTTATGCCTATCACCGGATCCGAGGGCAGATGATCAATCTGCTGGACCGATCGGAGCGCCGTGCCCCTATTCCTGTGGACGACGATCAATTGTTTGTCGAGCAGCCTGAGCTACCGGATGAAGAATGGGTGGACGTAGCCGAGAGCATCGACCACCTAGAGGGAAAAGAAGCCCTAGTGGTTTCCGCTCTCTTTTTCGAGGGCAAGCATCCTTCGGAAGTGGCTGACGAACAGAAAATCGACGTTTCCCATGTGTACCGTTTAAGGCGAAACGCCGTGACAAAGATCCGGGCGTGGCTCGGACTTGCCGCTTCCCAAACGCCATAAAAAACGTCTTCCCTGGGATAACATAACAAAATGAGGAAAACGCTTGTCGCGATGTGGGAGGCGAACTTTGTGGAAAAACGCATAGCCGGTATCGCTCGGTGGCTTGATCGGTGTTTGAAGGCGTATAAAACTGGCGCTTTGGAGAGCGCGTTGATGGATGCGGAATGCGCGCGCGCTGACGTCGAACTGCTCAGGAATGAAGTTTGGGAAAAACTAGAAAAGCAATACACCGTAAGGACACGAAAAAGGGATGCCTGGCTACCGGCCAAAGTGGCTTTTTGGGCCATGACCGTGGTGTTAGCTGCGGCGACTCCTGTGGCTTTGCTTGAAAACGTGCCCCGAGGAGAAAAGGCTCTTTGGACAGGACAGGATTCCCCCTCCCTAGAGTGGGTAACTCCAGATGAAAAAACGCTGTTGAGTAACCTACGTAAACATCTGAGCGACGCCAACTCCTTTGCCTCCGCTCAGCGATCAGAGGAGAAGGAGGAGAAAATAGACTTTAAACCAGTGACGGCAACGGCGGTTGCTATGGGAAAATTCGCAGAGAAACCTGCGGTCATCCTGAAGACGCCAAGCCCGGAACCGACGAAGGACTCTGAAGGTCCGGAGACCCCCAGAATACCCTACGACCGCATTTTGTCGTTGGTGCGGACGGGAGAAAAGGCGATGAAACAACAGGAGTCGATTATTGTAATAGAAAGATAGCTATAGGAACAATGAAAATAGGAACAATGAAAAATGGGGCGACTTTTGCAAAAGATTTTTCGCAAAAGTAAAGGTCTTTACAAAACAAGGTCCTTATAAAAACAAGGTCCTTATAAAAATGTGGTCCTTATAAAAATATGGAAGGGAGCGATGAGCGCGTGACGAGACGTTGGGGAGGATGGCGTTTTGCTGTCCTGTGTTTTGTCTTGTTGACGAGCCACGGCGTCGCGTGGGCGGCCGATTCGCAGGTGGTTTCCGTCGGGGTGAGAGGAAACGAACAAGTGACGTTGGAGTACATTTTAGGCGTGGTGGAGACGAAAGCGGGCGACCCCCTGGACAGGGATAGATTGCAGAGAGATATCGAGGCCATCTACAATCAAGGTTTTTTTTCTTTTGTGGATGTGGACCTGAGCGCAAGCTTGGAAGGAGTGACGGTGGTCTACTCCGTTATGGAAAATCCCGTGGTGGAGGAGATTATTTTTACCGGAAACACCGTCTACAAAAGTGAGGACCTGATGAAGGAGGTTTTCACCCAGAAGGGCGCTGTTTTCAATCGGGTGTTTTTCCGAAACGACCTTGATCGTATTCAAGAAAAATACCACAAAGACGGCTACGTGATGGCGCGCGTGGCGGACGTCAACATTCAGGGCGGCTTCATCGAGGTCCAGATTGTGGAACCTCGGGTGGGCGATATTATCATTCAGGGCAATAGAAAAACGAAAACCTACGTCATTCGTCGGCAGATCAAGATGCAAAAAGGAGATCTCTTCAACGTGATCCAGTTCAGGCATCAGTTAGGGAACCTCCAGGGACTGGGGTACTTCGAGGATGTCAACGTGGGTTTCGACTCTCCCGATAACCAGATTGATGTCTTAGACATGATCCTCACGGTCAGGGAAAAGAAGACTGCTGCTATCGGATTCAACATAGGTTATGGGACGGAGACTGGAGTCAGTGGAGGTATTTCCTTCACCGAAAACAACTTGAACGGACTGGGGCACCAGCTCAACATCGGTTTCGAAGAGGGAGACGAGGCCAGTTATTGGGCCACCTACGCGAGTCCTTATATGGATAAGCGCACCTATGGCTGGCGAGTGGGCATCACCTACCGTGATTTCATCGATCAGTATTACTTTCACAACGAGGAAAAACAATTCGAATACGACGAGACCAACTTTGGGATTTCCGCGGGATTAGGCAAGAAGTTCGGTCGTGAGGAAGAGTGGTCCTGGTTTTTCTCTCTCAACTGGCGGGATGTAACCTACGATAACATCCATAGAGGCATCACGAATTACTACGACGATTTGACTATGTGGGACGGCGTGAATTTCTCCGGCGAGTTGCTGTTCACGCTGGATAAACGCGACCCCTACCTGCCCTATTCCAAGGGCATCGTCTGGGAAACGACTTTGGAACAGGCGGCGGAGGTGCTCGGAGGCGACTATAATTATCTGAAGTACTGGACTCAGGCCCGTTACTACATGCCTCTCAATCGATACGTGGATGGTATTATCGACACGGAGGGCATGTGGGGAGAGGAGAATCCGATCCTTTTGGCGGCCCGTGTGCGGATCGGCTCGTCCACGGTAGACGATCTTCCCGCCTTTGCTCGTTACACCTTGGGGGGCATGAACACCCTTCGTGGTTATCACAGCCGAACCTTCGAGGGTAGCAACGTTATCTTAGGGAACTTCGAGCTCCGGGTGCCCGTGCAAAAAAACTTCGAGCTTGTGGGTTTCTACGACGTGGGGAACGCGGCGGATAGCATGGATTGGAGCGAATACTACGACAACTACGGCCTTGGCCTGCGGGTGAAAACCCCCTTGGGACAGATTCGCCTGGACTACGCTGTGGGTGGCGATGAAAACAGAACCTATTTCGGCTTCGGCCAGATGTTCTGAGACCCGCCCTTTATCGACAAGGAATTTTACTTGTAGGGCTGTGGCGGCTGGTTGTCTGGCTACAGCCCTTTTTTTTAGCGCCCCCTTTCTCACGACGTCCCTGGCCGCGATGAAAGTCGAAATGAAAGCCGAAATGGAGTCCAAACTAGAACTCGATGGTGTACCCAGTTGGCTCGAAGCCCACGTTGCCCGTGGCCTCTTGGCTGTATGGGAGGAGATCTCGGCAGGGGACGCGAGGTTTCGTTTGGAGACTTTGGCGTTGGTGGCCAGCCGCCTTTTTCCCGGCTATGACATAACTGTGGATACCGAGAGCAAGGTAAGCCAAGGTTGCCCATTGAAACTATTGAAACTATTGAAGCCCCACGTCTCTTTTAAAGCTCGGAATCCGGTGGAGTGGAGCGCCAGTTTGGCTTTACCGGAGCTGCGAGATCCGGTTATTTCGTGGTTCGAGAGGGATACGTCAGGCATGGTGGACGAAGTGGCGCCTCTTTTGAAGGGGACGCCGGTAGAGGTTCTCACTTGGGCGGATTCCGCGCTGAAGGACCGGATTGGAGAGATTGTGAAACGCCGATTACCGGGTTGGGACTTTTCCCTCTTGGCACATTTAGACAGCGACCTCAACGATCCAGCCCGGAGCGCAGGAACCCTTCAAATTTCTTTTCGCCCCCGTCAGCCCCTGGTGCTGGCCGTAACGCCCTCCATCTTTTCCACCACCCTGCCTGTCATGTTTCAGTCGGACCTGACGGTGAAGCTCATCCCCGGCCTTTCGTCAATCATTGGTTTGCCGGTAGAGTGGATCACCGTTCACCGGGAGGACGCGGAACTCTTGGCCCGGAGCTTGTTGAAGGATCGCAACACCGTCTCGAACACCCGCTCTCGAGTAGATGTAGTGTTTATGCCTGATCAAGTCTCCAAGGTAGATGCCATAGTGAACAGCGAACGATTTATTTTCCAGGTCTGGATAGCAGCCTACGCGGGAGTCAAGGAACGTTACCCCGAACTGGGACTATTGGCGGGTTGGAATACGCGACAATGGTCGGGGATTGACTTGGAACTTTACAACGAGGCGGTGGTAGACATCGGAGAGTTCGGCCTTACGAACCGTCTGGGGCTACGCTTCCCTCTGGGGCGTCAATTTCGCCTAGGAATCGAGATGGAATGGCCGGAGCAGAATATCTGGTACCGGGCCTGGTGGGATTCCGGAGGCATCCGGCGCCTTTATGCCTGGTGGCGTTATAGTGACGAGGGAGGACACAACGCGGCCCTGGGGTATCGTATCGACGAACACCTCTCGATGGAACTCCACTATGACGGCCGCTACGACGAAAAAGTGGGGATAAGAGGCGTCTTACTGCTGTAGGGCGTGCTCACGAAGCAGAGCATGGACTTCGCTAGCTTGAACGTTTACGATAAAGCGATGAGAAAGCCAACGGCTTCAGCCGTTGGATGAGAATCGCAACGCCGCTAACAAAAGATGTTGACAAAATTTGGAAGGAGAAAAAAGCAGCCGAAATGAAGCGGAATTTTGAGACGACCCTTTCAAAACTGGGCGAGGCGTTGGGCCTAGAGGTGGTTGGAGATGGGAGCCGCGTCATTCGAGGCGTTGCGTCTCCCGAAGAAGGAGATCCTCATACTCTGTGCGTAGTCTGGGACGCAAAAAGCCTGGGCATCATTCGAAGTCACGGTGGCGAGGACGTTCCCCTGCTGGCAAAACCGGAGTTTTTGGTAGGTTTAAAGGGATGGTTGGGTCTCTCCTCCCAGAATCCGCGGAAAAATTTGCCCGCCTTGTTGAAGTTTTTTATTCCTTCCGAGCCGGCGCCAAGGGGCATTCACCCCTTCGCCGAGGTCTCCCCCAAGGCCACAGTGTCCGAAGACGCTTGGGTGGGTCCCTTTTGCGTGGTGGAGCCCGGCGCCTCCGTGGCGGCGGAGGTCCAGCTCCAAGCCAACGTCTACGTGGGACGGGAGAGCCGCGTGGGATCTGGAACCGTGTTGGAGCCCCACGTGACGTTGATGGCCGGAACTCAGGTGGGGAAAAACTGCCTGATTCACGCGGGTTGCGTCCTGGGGTGTGACGGGTTCGGCTTCATCCCCTCCCCGGAGGGCATCCTCAAGATTCCCCAGGTGGGCAACGTGACCGTGGGTGATGAGGTGGAAATAGGGGCCTGCGCTACCATAGATCGGGGTACTATTGGGGATACTGTTATAGGTGACGGAACCAAGATCGACAACCACGTTCAGATCGGACACAACGTCAGGATCGGAAAAAACTGTGTTATCTGTGCCATGAGCGGCATCGGAGGCAGTTCCGTTGTGGAAGACGGGGTCACGATCTCTGCTCAGGCTGGAGTTTCCGACCATGTCCGTGTCGGGAAAGGGGCGATCTTGGCAGGCAGAGCGGGCGCTACCAGCGGCATTCAGCCGGGTATGGTTGTTTCGGGTTTCCCCGCACGTCCCCACAGCGAAGCGAAACGAGCCCAGGTTTTGACGATGCGTTTGCCTGAACTTTACGAGCGTCTTCGGCGGCTGGAACGCGCGGTTTGGGGAAATCATCGGGACGACATAGGAGAGCAAAATAAAAGGGAGAAAAGCGAAAAATGAAGTATCGCCGACTAACGCAACCTCTTTTTCGCCAAGGTAGAGGGCTGCACTCGGGACGAGAGTACGCTCTCACCATTGAGCCTTTCGATGGAGCCTTGTCTCTGGAAATAGAAGGTCAACGGTCTTCTTTATCTCAGTTGGCTCTTTCGGGAACTGGGCGGGGGTCCGATTTGATCTTTCCAGACGGAAAACGAGTGCGTACTTGTGAACATGTTTTGTCGGCTTTAGCTGGCCTGGGGGTATGGCGAGCAAAGCTGATCGTGACGGGACCGGGACCCGATTTGGAGATGCCGGGACTTGACGGCTGTGCCCTAGACCTGGCAAGGGAAATTCTGGAAAAGTCCGTTTCTGTCCAGCCTGCCCAAGAACCCCTCCCCTTTCGCCTGTCCTGCCCCATCCAGGTCGGCGGTCCTATCCGGGACGCACCCTCTAGTTTCGTGATCGCGCTGCCGTCGCCGTCCTTTCACGTCACTTACGTAATCGACTACGACGCCGCTCCGATCGGGACCCAGATTTTTGATTACTTTGATCCCTCGGAGGACTCCGAGACTTGGAACTATTACCTGAGGGAGATAGCTCCGGCCCGCACCTTCGCGTTGAGGAAGGACATAGACGCGTTGCGCGCCGCGGGCTTGGCCTTAGGCGGGTCTCTGAACAACGCAATTCTGGTGGACGAAGGAGGCGTAGAGACGGTGGGGGGGCTGCGTTTTCGGGACGAATTCGCGCGTCACAAAGTCTTGGATCTTCTGGGAGACCTGGCCAATTTGGGCCGGCCAGTGGCGGCTCACGTGGTAGCTGTTCGTTCCGGGCACGCGCAACATCTGCAAATGGTAGAAAGGCTTCGCGCTGTGGCGCGATAAATTCGAATTTTTGGGGGTCGCTTATGGATATTATGACAATTATGAGAATGTTGCGCCACCGCTATCCTTTCTTGATGGTGGATCGCATTCTGGAGTACAGTGAAAATCACGTTGTGGGTTACAAAAACGTTACGATCAACGAACCCTTCTTTCAGGGGCATTTTCCCGGAGAACCGGTGATGCCAGGTGTCCTGATCCTCGAAGCAATGGGGCAGGTGGCGTCGATACTGGTCGCCGTGCGCATGGGAGATTCTCAGAGGGGAACGATCGCTTTTCTTACCGGCGTTGACAGGGCGAAGTTCCGTAAGCCGGTGCGTCCCGGTGACAAGCTCGTCACACGGGCGGAACTAACGAAAGTGCGCGGTATCGTGGGCAAGGCCAAGGTCACGGGCTACGTGGACGATGTGGTGGTGGCGGAAGCGGAGTTGAGCTTCATGCTCGGCTCTACCCTCAAGAAGAACGGCGCGCCGGGGGAGGAGGAAAAAGGGGAATGAGCGTCACGATTCATCCGACCGCTATCGTTTCCCCTTCAGCGGAACTGGGCGATGGGGTTCGCGTTGGACCTTACTGTGTCGTGGAAGGGAAGGTCGTCATCGGGGCAAACACGATTTTGGGAGCTTTTGTCAGCGTACACGACCAAGTTTCTATCGGGACAAACTGCCGTATTCACGAATACGTCGCTCTAGGGGGCGACCCTCAAGACCACGGATACAAGGGAGAGGAATCCTGGGTTCGTATCGGGAACGACAACATCATCCGCGAGAACGTCACCATCAACCGAGCTACGGGCGAGGGTTGCGAAACGCTGGTGGGAGATGGGTGTTTTATTATGGACGGCGTGCACCTGGCCCACAACGTGCGGTTGGGGAGTCATGTGACCATCGCCAATAAAGTGGGAATCTCCGGCCACGTCACTGTAGGCGATTACACCGTGTTCGGAGGAATGGCCGGAGTGCACCAATTCGTCCGCATCGGGAGTTACTGCATGATCGGTGGGCTGTACCGGGTCACGAAAGACGTCCCCCATTTCACACTGGCTTCGGGGGAGCCCTTGCGCCTGATGGGACTGAACTCCGTAGGGCTGAAACGGGCCCGCTTTTCGCCCGAAACCCTGGAGGAAATCCGGACTTTCTACCGAGAGCTTTACAGCAAGAGGCGAACCTTCACCCAGTCTCTGCAAGACGCTCTGGAGAAAAAAGCCTCTTATGGCCCTGAAATTCAGCGTATTCTGGAGTTTTACGAGGGTTCTAGGCGAGGGATCACCTTCTGGGGCGGCCGTAACCGTAAAAACCGGTATGGCCCGCTATCGTGTTCTTGAGAGGGTTTGGGGCATGGTCGACTAGGAATTATAACGTTTTTATATCGGTTATATAAATCGGTTATATAATTTGTGTTCGAGGAGGCACGCGATGGAGAATAGAGAGATGGAGAATGGAGAAATGAAGAATGCAGAAATGAAGAATGCAGATCGGAAGAAAGAGCACCATGGATACGAAGAGATCATAAAATTAGAAAGTCTGTGGGGAGAGAAACTCCGGCGCTACGCGGAGCTTCTGGCTTCTTACGCGGCGGCGCGTCTGACGGGTTCTCGGGACGTGGAAGAGCTTTACAACCTCCACGTCAGAGACTCCCTCTATTCTGTGCCCTTATTGCCCAAAGCGGGCAAGGTCATCGACGTGGGCAGCGGCGGGGGGTTGCCCGGCATGGTGTGGGCCCTGTGCCGCCCCGACCTGTCCGTGACACTTCTGGACAGCGCTCGAAAGAAGTGTCGCGCCCTGTCGGAGATGGCGAAAGAGTTGAAGCTCGAAAATGTCTCCGTAATCTGGGGACGCTGCGAAGAACACGCCCTCGTCGCCCGCGAAACGTATGCCCTTGTTGAGGCCCGAGCGTTGGCTCATACGGGAGTTCTGGCCGAGTATTTATCTCCGCTGGCGGCGCCGGGCGGGCGTCTCTTGGCCTTCAAAGGCCCAAAGGGCCTAGAGGAACTGGAAGAACTAACCGAGGCGGGCAACAAATGGGACGAATTGGCTCTATCCTCGCCCGACCTGATACCCTATGGCCCTCAGGACAGGAGTTATTTCTTCGTCATTTGGAAGAAAAAAGCCCCCTGTCCCTTGACCTATCCCCGCAAACCGGGACTAGCGCTGTCGAAAAGTTGGTGGAGCGTTAAAGTCAGTTAAACGAAAACCGATCCTTATTAATGAAAACCGATCCTTTCAATGAAAACCGATCCTTTCAGCGTACTAAGACCCATTCACGCGGAACTCTGGAGAGTAGAAGGTTACAACCGTTCGGATACCCCGGACGATAGCCCAATCAATAGCCATCACACGGCCTTGATTTTCGGCTACGATGTCAAATATCAGTGGCTATCGGAACGCGCATGAACTATCTATTGAACTCCAGAATCTGAACTCCAAAGTCAATTGTAATTTATCGTAATTTCTGCCTTCATTGACCTATCTCTTTAATTGTCGAATTTATTGTCGAAACACGCAGCTCTGTTACCTACACCGCTTGATACATAGAACTTTAGAATAGTTTATCAGGTATAAATATTAATGTATTATAGCTTATTCAGATACTACGTCTAACCCGTCGCCTGGATATTTGGATATTTGGATATTTTGGATATTGATATTTATGTTCAAGTTTTAGTTCGAGGGGCGACCATCCGACAAAAAGATAGTGATGACGATAGCAGCGATGGTAAAGCCGGCCCCAAGGAATGAGGTCGCGGTTCCGCGGAGCGGTAATGAAGTTTATCGCAGGAGGGTACTTATAAGATGTTAAGATCGCTTATGACGGCAGTGACGGGTGTGCGTTCCCATCAGACGATGTTGGACGTGACGGGTAACAATATAGCGAACGTCAACACCACGGGCTTTAAAAAAGATCTAACGATTTTTCAGGATCTTCTATATCAAACGTCTCAGGGCGCCACGGGGCCGGGAGACGTCAGGGGGGGTATCAACCCCGCTCAGGTCGGCTTAGGCGTAAAGGTTGGAGCGATCGAGACTATCCATGCGCAGGGCTTCACTCAGTACACGGGCAACAAGTCGGATATGATGATCGCTGGGGAGGGGTATTTCGTTCTTCGTGACGGAACCAGCCGTATCTACAGTCGAGCGGGTAACTTTACTCTAGATGCCAATAAAAAACTGGTGCACTCCGGGACGGGTTACGTGGTGCAGGGTTACGAGATGGAGCGGAATCCGGTGAAAGCCACGGAATATATCAAGGCGGGCGACATCAGCGACATCGTTATCCCCCTAGGCAAACAAATGGAAGCCCGCGCGACCACCGTCGTGGGAATCCAGAACAACTTGGACGCCACGAAGGACGCCTATCTTCCGATAGGTTACGCGGATATTCCCTTCAACAGCAACAATGGAAACGCCAAGGTCAAGATCAGCGACATTGAGTATGACACGAGCTTTATAACAAACTTGAATTCACCTGACGGTACAGGTTACCTGACCCTCACCCTCGACTCTAGAAACGGAACGCTGACGGAGCCGATCATATTCAATATGACAGGAATCGAAGGTGGGAAACCAATTTTAACGCTCAACCCTGACTCTACTGAAATACCATTGAACGGAACGAACCCAGCTGCAACGGCGAACGTAGCCTACAACAACGGCACTTTAAAACTGACGAACCCAGACACGGGAGCGACGCTTTGGGAGATCAATCTACTGGAGAATATGTCCTACAATTCCTTCAGCGTGAGAGATACGAGTGGAGCCGCGCCCGTCGATTACACTTTCATCGCGGAGTTTGATGAATCCAACCTCAGGAGTTCTCCGACGACTCTGACCCTTTGGTATCGAGATCCAACTTCTGACGCCACCACCATGGGAAAGCTCACGGCGACGGTTTCTTTCAAAGCGGACGGTACTTTCGACGCAGTGACGCCTCTGGCTGGAACTTTTCCCGGTGTCTTGGGTGTCTTGAACGCGACTAACTTCAAAATAGCTGTTTCGGCAACCAACGCTTCCATGCTGGAAGTCCAACTCGCCAAAGATCTGACAGCGGAGAATCCCACGGTCTTCGACACGCTGTCGCAGATCGCGCAGGGCGGAGTCGAGCAGACCAAGCTGACGGTCTACGACTGCCAGGGGAACCCCTACACAATGGAAGTTACGTTCAAGAAACTGACGGCGGACCGTTGGAGATGGGAGGCCTTCTTCCCGGACAACCCCGAACTGTTTGACGTGCCTCCGTCGGGCGAGTTGCAGTTCGGTCCCTGCGGCAAACTCGTGGATCCATTGGACGGGGTGGACGTTTACGTCCCCTTCAGCCTCCTTGGAACGCAGAACGAGACCATTCACTTAGACTTCAGCAACAAGTATTTTAAGGGTGACAATTACGTGTGGGATACCGACGCGTTGGAGGGTCTGACGCAGTACGCTTCGAACACTACGGTCAAAGCCTACTACCAGGACGGTTATCAGATGGGTGTCCTGAACGACTACAGCGTCGGACAGGACGGCACGATCACGGGACGCTACTCTAACGACCAAACCCAGCCTCTATACCGCGTGGCTCTGGCGCAGTTCGCCAACCCGATGGGTCTCGACAAAGTTGGGAATACGATGTTCCGCGCGTCCATCAACTCCGGTATGGCGCTGATCTTCGCGGCAATGGAAAATGGATTGGGAACCATCAACGGAAGCAATCTCGAAATGTCTAACGTGGACCTGACGGAGGAATTTACGCGGCTCATCATCTCGCAGCGCGGTTTCCAGGCCAACACCCGGGTGGTGACCACCAGCGACCAGATTCTCGAAGAAGTGGTCAATCTGAAACGTTAATTGAAACGTTAATTGAAGAGAAATTAAAGAAGAGACAAGGTCACTTTATGATTAAAGTCCATCGTTTAAATGGAGAGCTTTTTTTGCTGAACTCTGATATGATTGAGACCGTGGAAATGACTCCAGACACGGTTCTGCGGCTGGTTAATGGACATCGTTATATCATCAAGGAAACCCTCGACGATGTCAAAAGCGCTATCGTGGAGTTCAGGCGGCGGGCGGGGTATTCTTGCGTTCCGTTTGGTATTCCGTTGGAAGCGGGAGACAACTAATCTGTGGCGTTGTTTTTTGGTTTGGTTTGATTTGGTTTTTGACTTGATCTTTGGTTTGAATCTTTGGTTTGATCTTTAGTTGGGTTTTTGGTCTATTGAAAATTTCGTAAGCATTCAAACCCTTACGTCTGATTCTTATTTAGGGGACAGGGGGGCTTCGCCCCCCTGAGTTTGAGTGTTTACGTAGTGCCGATATCCGAATTTAAATGAGGCCCGAGGTGAGGGGAATTTGGATTTAACCACTGTCGTTGGAGTTCTTATGACTTGGATTCTCGTTCTCGGAGCGATGTCCTCGGGGGGGAACCTCATGGCCTACGTAGATTATCCGTCCATTTTGATAACGGTGGGCGGAACACTTGGGGCCATCATCATGGCGCACCCCGGCGATATCTTGAAAACAGTCGGCGGCGCGGTCAAAAGCGCGTTTATCTCCCGTGACCCAAACCTCCTGGCTATGGTGCAGACCCTCGTCAGCTTCGCGGAAAAAGCACGGAGGGAGGGGCTTCTCGCCCTCGAAAGCGACGTGGCGGACCTGGACGACGAGTTTTTGAGAAAATCTATCCAGTTGGTCGTGGACGGAACGGACCCTGAGCTGGTCAAGGCCATCCTGGATACGGAAATTGGTATTTTAGAGGATCGCCACTCCGCGAACAAAGCCGTTTTCGACGCGACGGCGGAGCTGGCGCCAGCTTACGGCATGATCGGAACTTTGATCGGCCTTATCGCTATGTTGGGAAACCTCCAGGACGTGAGCGCCCTAGGGCCGGGTATGGCGGTGGCCCTCATCACCACCATGTACGGGTCCATGATGGCCAACATGTTCAGCATCCCCATCTCCAAAAAACTGGCATCTCGCTCCGCCAAGGAGATCGTGTCCATGGAATTGATGGTGGAGGGGATTTTGGCGATACAGGCGGGGGAAAACCCGCGTATCGTCGAGGAAAAACTCAAAGTTTTCCTGCCTCCGAAAGTGAGGCAGCGATTGGAAGCCACTCAAAAAGGGGAGGAATAAACAATGGCACGTCAAAAGAAAGCTCCCGCAAGCGCTCCAGGCGCTCCACTCTATATGGCGACTTATGGAGACATGGTGACTCTTGTTCTTTGTTTCTTCGTTCTGCTGTTCGCCATGTCCTCGGTGGATTCCCAGAAGTTCAAACAAGCGCTTCTCTCCCTCCAGGGTTCTTTCGGCGTCCTAAAAGGCGGCATGACAATGGAGGAATCCATAAATCCCTATGGCGGAGAAGAGGGTGTAAGCCCAGGGACCTCGCCCAGTTACGAAATGGATACCCAACACGTGGCCTATACCATCGACAGCTACCTGCGAAGCGAAGGTTTGGAGAAGTCCATCCAAATGACGTTCACCCAGCGGGGAATTGTCGTTTCGATTTCGGACCAGTTTCTTTTTGAAAGTGGAAGCGCCGAGTTGAAGCTCGAAGGTCAACGGGCGCTTTATAAAATCGCGGCTCTGGTTAGGGAGGAGGTTCCAGCTATTGCCGTAGAGGGACATACGGACGCTGTTCCTTTGAATGGGGGCCGATACAGAGATAACTGGGGGCTTTCCTCGATCAGGGCCGCAGTGGTGGCCTCCTATTTGCAGAGCTCCGCCGGGGTGTCTCCTCAGAAGCTTCAGGCCGTTGGTTATGGTCCTTATCGCCCTATAGTCCCCAATGATTCGATCGAGCATCGTGCTTTGAACCGGCGGGTGGACCTGGTTTTTTTGTCGCAATATCCCAAGTGAGAGGGGTTTGACCAGGATAGTATGAAAAGGATTTTTGTTTTCATTATTGTGGGGTTAATCATGTTCGGCGTCGGCTTTGGTGGAGGGCTTGTCATGGGGCGTTCAATGGCGTCCGGCGGTGCCGCGTCCGGTAATAATAATACAAGGGTGGCGGAACCGGGACCCATCGTTTCCCTGGGAGAGTTCACCAGTAACCTGGCCGGAGCGGGCAGACACATCATCAGTTTTACCGCCTCCGTGGAGGTCCTGAACGTGAAGGCGACGGAGCTGTTCAGTTCTCCGGGTTGGCTTTTGCGGGTCAAAAACGAAATTCTGTTGATCGTGAAAGATAAGATCTACGAAGACCTCACTAGCGCCGAGGGGGCACTTCAGTTCTCGGAGGAGATCAAACGGGCCCTCAATTCCCAGCTTCCTGAAATCCAAGGGGAAGGTCCGGTGGTGCGAGTTTTGTTTGAAACGTTTGTCTTACAGTAGAACACCCGATCAGTGGTTTGGGTAGAGACACGTGGCCGAGCGTTTTTCAAGGTATACAGTAGGGACGCGCGACCGCGCGTCTGTTAAAGCAGGCAGGTGAGGATTTATGACTCCCGATGTGTTGTCTCAAAGCGAAATAGATTCCCTATTAAACGCGTTGACCAGCGGCTCCGTGGACCTCGATTCCATGACGCGGGATTCGAGCGAGTACAAAATCAAGGTTTACGACTTCAAGCGCCCCGACAAGTTCAGCAAAGATCATTTGAGGGCCATCCAGATGATTCACGAGGCTTTTGCCCGCCAGTTGTCCACCGTGATGTCGACTCTCATTCGCTCCATCGTTTCGGCGGAGGTGGCCTCCGTGGACCAGCTGGCTTACGAGGAGTTTTTGAACTCCCTGGTACAGCCGACGGTGATAGGAACCCTGGAGATGTACCCCTTCAACGGAAACGCGCTAATCGAGGTCAACCCGAACTTGGTTTTCTCCATTATCGACAGGCTCTTGGGCGGCAAGGGAGAGTTCACGGGTAAGGCTAGGGAACTTACGGATATAGAAAAAACCGTTACCGAACGCGTGCTCATGCGGATGTTGGAACTTCTGGAAGAGAGCTGGAGCACGGTGGTGGACGTCCGGTTTCGTTTCGAGACTATGGAAAGCAACCCCTTTTTCGTGCAGATTTGTCCTCCTCGGGACATGGTTCTTCTGGTCATCATGAAAATGAAGGTTGGGGATGTAGAGGGCATGATCAGTCTTTGTATTCCCTATTTCCTTATGGAGCCCATGATCGACAAACTTTCTTCGCAACAGTGGTTTGTCTCCACCAGCCGCAAAAACGACGAGGACGCGAGGGAAAACCTGATGAGGACCCTTGATCGGGTGAAACTTCCTCTAGGGCTGGAGTTGGGGCACACCATCCTGAGTTTGGTCGACGTCTACAATCTTCAAGAGGGAGACGTGATCAAGCTGGACGAATCGGTCCATGACGATGTGGACGTGCGGGTGGGGAACTACGTCAGATTTAAGGCGAAGCCGGGCACTGTAGCCGGTCGGCTGGCGGTCGAGGTAACAAGCGTCGTCCAGACGGAGGAATTTGCCGAGGTCGAGGCCGAAGGAGGAAAAAATGATGGATGAACTACTCAGCCAGGATGAAATAAACGCGCTTCTTAGCGGGGGAGATTTTTCCGCGTCCTCGTCGGATCTATCCACGGAGGATTCTCAAATTCTGGAGGAAGTGGCGTCCATTTTCTCCAACGCCGAAAGCAGTGTGTTCGGCATGTTGGCAGGTCAGGACGTCAATTCACGCATCGTCGAGACGGTAGTGTGCACTCAGGCGGAGTTCAAAAATAAATTGACGGAAAACCCCTTTGTGTTTCGCACAACCCTCGGAGGGTTTCAGGACATTCCACTGATTTTCGTCGTCGACTACCGGGGCGCTCTGACCTTAGCCGACCTCATGATGGGAGGCGAGGGCAAAGAGCTTCCCGAAGAGGCGAGTGAACTTTATTTGAACGCAGCTCAGGAAGGCTTGAGTCAGGTGGTGGGTTCTGCCTTCACCAGTTTGAGCGGCCTTCTCGGAGGCCGCCGTTTGATGCCTGAGAACACCACTTCCGCCCTGGAACAAGAGGATTGGAAGCCTTTCATCGACTTGGGCGAAGACGGTAAAATATGGAATAGCTTGGTGAGCGTGACGATTGGTGGACTGGAGCCATTCGAGGTAAGGGTGGTTTTACCGATGGACTCCGCGCAATCCATAGCCTCCAACATCCGCCAAATCATGGGAGAGCAGTCTTCCAAGCCAGCGGCCCCACCGCCGGGAGGAAAAACGCCTCCTCCGCCCTCTTCTTCTTCTTCTTCTTCTTCTTCTCCTCCTTCTTCTCCTTCCTCCGCCTCTTTTCCTCCTCCCCATGGGGCGCAACAGCCTGCGCCTATAGTGGACGTGCATCCCGCGGAGTTCACTCCCCTGATCTCCAAAGGATCGGGAACGGGAAGCGGGAATATCGACCTAATCGCGGACATACCGGTTCGTGTTACTGTGGAGCTGGGGAAAACGCGGAAAAACATCTCCGAGATTTTGGCTATTTCTACGGGGTCTGTGATCGAACTGGATAAAATGGCCGGGGAACCCGTGGACGTTCTTGTCAACGGAAAATTGATAGCTAAGGGCGAAGTTGTCGTGATAGACGAAAATTTTGGCGTGAGGATTACGGAAGTTTTGAATCGGTCATCCAAAGCTCATTCGGTATAAAGCGCGACCACGCAAGGGTTGTTTTCACATCGCTTGGAGTTTGCACCGACTAAGGGAGAAATAGGGAGAAATGCGGGGGTTAGACTGTTGTACGTCGTTTTCCCTTTGGGCGCGCAAGATCGTGGTATAATCCTTTAAAAGAAAAGTGACAAATGGATGGTGAACCGATAGACAACGATCAAAGTCTGAGGGTTCGACCTCATATTTGGGTGAGGGCGACGGATTTTGACGGGAGAATCTTAATTTAATGAGGGGTGCAGCATGGGCAAAAAGGTTCTTATAGTTGATGACGCTGCCTTTATGCGTATGATGTTGAAGGATATTCTTCAAAAAAACGATTTCGAGGTCGTGGGAGAAGCGGAGAATGGCAAGTTGGGAGTTGCGGCTTACCAGAAGTTTAAACCCGACATCGTAACTATGGACATTACTATGCCTGAGATGAACGGTATCGACGCGGTCAAGGCGATCAAAGCGCTGGATTCCGCGGCGAAGATTGTGATGGTTTCCGCTATGGGACAGCAGCCGATGGTGATCGAGGCCATTCAGGCGGGCGCCAATGATTTTATTGTGAAACCCTTCCAGCCGGAGCGTGTCATTGAGGCCATCTCCAAAGTTCTGGATTAAGGAGTTGTAAGGTCACGGGAGAATTTGGTCTTGCGCCTTATTTGAGTCGTATGTTTTTGGCTTTAGCCATGATGGGCGTGATAGCGTTTATTTTTGTGGGTTGGGCCAAAAAAAAAGGTTGGGTAAGGCGAAACGAGGCGAATGTGAAGATTATGGCATCCTTGCCTTTAGGTAAGGATGTTTTTTTCGTTTTACGTTGCGGCCCCGAGGTCTGGGCTTTGACTTCTGGGCC
The DNA here is from genome assembly GCA_031267575.1 of Synergistaceae bacterium. Lineage (NCBI taxonomy): Bacteria > Thermotogati > Synergistota > Synergistia > Synergistales > Synergistaceae > Synergistaceae bacterium. The sequence continues at coordinate 21,662 of JAIRYN010000030.1, forward strand.
TGGGGGAACCCGTCTCTTGAGTAGGTGGAAGTATGACGAATGGCTTGTCTTGGAAGAAAAAACACAACAAGACGACGGACTTGGAAACGACTCAAAACACGAAAGTTAGGTGTGTCGCGTTTTCGCGTCTTTTCGTTCGTTTCTTTGTCCGCTTAGTGGTGGTGTTTTGGATTTTTGCCGCTCTGGTGGGGGACGCGCCTTTGGGGTTTGTCTCCCTGGAGGGGGTAATCATGGGGATTGCGGAGGGCGCTCCGGCGGATACGCCGATGGTTTCCTTCCCCACGTTGCAATTGGGCATCGCCCCTGGAGATTCCCCTGAAGACGTGGCTCTCTCCTTGCAGATCCTGCTACTCTTGACCGTCTTGAGCCTGGCCCCAGCTATCTTGTTGATGTTGACGAGTTTTACGAGAATCGTGGTGGTGCTGGGCTTCATCCAGCGTTCTATCGGATTACAACAGACGCCGCCCCAGCAGACCATCGTGGGACTGGCCCTTTTTCTCACACTTTTCACCATGTACCCCACCTGGAATCGAATCTACGAGCGGGGGATGGCCCCTTACCTGTCGGGAAGCGTCAACTCCAGCCAGGCCTGGGAGGAGACTATCACTCCCATCCGAGAGTTCATGTTCCGCTACACGCGGCAGGAGGAGTTGTCCTTGATGATTTCTATGTCGGAAATCGTGCGTCCCAACAACCAGGAGGAGGTTCCCACACGGATATTGATCCCCGCGTTCATGCTGAGTGAACTCAAAACGGCCTTTCAGATGGGCGTGGTGATTTACATCCCCTTCATCGTCGTGGACATGGTGGTGTCCAGCGTTCTTCTGGCGATGGGCATGATGATGCTGCCTCCTATGATGATCTCTCTGCCCTTCAAAATACTGCTTTTTGTTATGGCCGATGGGTGGAACCTGGTCATCATGAGCCTTCTCAAAAGCTTCACCAACGTGTCCTAATCGTAACCTGGACAAACTGGACAAACTGGACAAAAGGGAGAGAAAGGAGCAGAAGAGGATGGGCATCGACCCTATCAGCATGTACGACATTTTGAGCGGAGCGGTGTGGACAATGCTCGTCGTTGCCCTTCCTATTCTGCTAGTGGCGATGGTGGTGGGTCTTTTGATCGGTATTGTACAGACTGCCACCTCTATTCAAGAACAGACCCTGATCTTTATCCCGAAGATCCTGGCGGTGTTTCTTTTTATTGTACTGATCGGCCCCTGGATGGCCGCCAAGGTTCTGACTCTGACTCAGGATATTTTGGGACAGCTCGAAAGATTCATACAATGAGACTACTAGTGAAACTACTGATGAGACTACTAGTGAAACTACTAATGAAACCACAATAAGACTACTATGAGACCTTTTGAAGTTCCTGTCCAACTTTTGATCGTTTATTTCCTAATACACCTTCGCTTTGTGGGCATGTTATTTACATCCCCCTTGTTTTTGGCGACGGCGATGCCTATTCCCTTCAGGTTTCTTTGCGCCGCGCTGTTAACCATGGCCTCGGCGGGAGCACTGGGCAATAAGTTGGAGACTTTTTACGTTCCCATAGTTCTTTTTGAAAGTTGGATTTCGATTTTTATCTTAGCTCTGCGGGAATTGATGATCGGCACCGCGTTGGGGCTTCTAACGGCGCTGCCTTTAACGGCTCTGCAGGTTTCTGGGGAGCAGATCGGTACCGCTATGGGTATCTCCATGGCCAGTGTGATGGACCCTTTGACGCAGCGCCAGTCTTCTATTCTGGATCAAATGCAATTTTTAGTGGGGCTTTGGTTTTATTTTCGCTGGAACGGGCACCTTCTGATGATACAGGCCGTGGTAGAGAGTTTAAGCCTCGTGCCACTGGCAAAACTCTCTCTGGTTCCCGCGAGCGATATGGCCTTGGGTGAATGGTTTTCGGGCGTTTTTCACCTCGCTCTTGAGATCGTTATCCCCTTTTACTGCGCGCTTTTGTTGGCGGACGTTGGATTAGGGTTCCTGGCCCGCACGGTTCCCCAGATGAATATCTTCGTTCTAGGCCTGCCCTTGAAACTTGCTTTGGGGTTCTTCGTTTTGACGCTAGCGCTACCGCTGTGCGTGGACCTGATTTATGACCACATAGAGCGCTGGATTCAATTCGCGCTTTCTAGCGCGACGGCTTGGCGCTAACGCCGCGTCCCGTGATCATGCCACTTTCTTTCGTCTTTGACTTACAATTTTTCGCCCAGGAACGCACGGAACCGGCGACGCCCAAAAAACGTCAAAAGGTACGCTCTGAGGGTAAGATATGTAAGAGCCGAGACTTGACCGCCGCCGTGGAAATTCTGGCCGGGCTTCTAGGTCTGTGGGTCTTGGGAAGCCGTATGGGAAGCGGTCTGGTGGATTATATGCGAGAGACCATTACCTTCATGGGGGACGGGGTTCTGCTACAAGCGGGGTGGTTTTACTCGTTGGAGTACGGGGCTTTATGGGCCTACTTTGACGCTTGGTTATTGCTGGGCCTTATCATTGCGGCGTTTGTCACGGGCATAACGATCAAACAAGTGGGCTGGGTCATCAGCTTTGAACCCTTCAAATTAGACTTCGAACGTCTTAACCCCGTGTCGGGGATGAAAAAAATTCTGTCCGCGAGATCTTTGGTGGAGCTTTTGAAGGGACTTTTGAAGGCGACGGTTTTCTGCGTTGTTATTTACATCGCTCTAAGGGAAAAACTTCCGATTGCCGTGCGCGCGATGCAAATCCCTCTGGAGGAGGGTGCCCTGCAGCTCTGGGATCTCCTTTGGGATTTGGCGATGCGCCTGGCCGTTATGCTTCTGATCATGGCTTTGGCCGACTACCTGTACCAAAAATGGGATTTCGAGAAGTCCATACGAATGAGTAAGCAAGAAATCAAGGAGGAGTACAGACAGACGGAAGGCGACCCTCAGATCAAGAATAAGATCCGCCAGAAGCAGCGCGAATTAGCCAAGAAAAGGATGATGTCCTCCGTTCCCAAGGCGGATGTGGTCATTACGAACCCTACCACGCTGGCGATAGCTTTAATGTATGATCGCGGCGTAATGAGCGCGCCTCAAATCGTGGCGAAGGGCAAGGGGTTGATTGCCCGGAAGATCCGGGAAATCGCCGAGGCTCACAAAGTTCCCATTGTGGAAAATAAGCCGTTAGCCTGGGCGCTCTACGAAGCCGTAGAGGTGGGCGACGAGGTTCCGGAAAAACTTTACCGTGGGGTCGCTGAGATTCTGGCGATGGCCTATAAATTGAAAAAATAAATTCCATCCCGTCCGTCCCGTCTATCCCTTCACGGTTGTTGTATAATCGCTTTAGAAACAGTTTGAAAGGGGTAATAGTGCTTTGAAAAAATTTAAAAAAACCCTGAAGGGCAAATTTGTAGCTAAATGGGCGACGGCGTTTTTTTTAGCGTGGGTTGTGTTGTTCCTTCCTTCGCCAGCTTTTTCGGCCCCTAGCGCGGAAATGACGGAAAAAATTCTCAAAGCCTGGACCCGGCGGGAAGATTACTCCGATAGTGGGATTCAGTCGATCACCATTAAGGTAACCTATTACTCGGCAGAGTATATAGAGGCCTTGGTGCAATCGGAGGCAGAAAAAAACCTGTGGACCCAGGACGAGGCGGAGCGTTATAAGTACAATTTGTTGAAAACCTTGAACCTGGAGGAATGCATCGCTTTTCATGTGGATTTCAACACGACAGGAACACCGGTGTTTTTGCAACCCTTTGATCGTCACTTGAAACTTTACGCTGGGAAAAAGATTCTGGAACCCGTAGACTACGACAAACGATTCAATTTCAAGCTCCAAGGACAGCGTGACGGTATGATCTGGTTTCCCCGCTACGATGAGAAAACGGGCCAGAGCTTGCTTGAAGGTATCAAAGAGTTACGTTTGCTCATCAGCGGATCCATCAGTCAGGCGACCACGAAGACGGGCGACGTCCGTTTCGTATGGGACATCACGGGAGACGATCCCTCTATTTTGAACTCAGGTACAGCCACAAACCGTCTGGAGCTGGATCGCCTTATCAAAAGATTGGACAAGTTGAAAACAGATAGGTCGGGTTTGCAGGAACAGATTAACGTCATTGACAAGGAACTGAACGATGTGGATAGGCGCGTGGATGAGCTGCAACGCCAGTAGAGAAATCTAAAGTAGAGAAATCTAAAAGAGAAAATTCTTGTAGATTGGTATTACAACGGCGCTTGTGAAATATTTCGGAATATTTTCGCGAGCTTTGTAAGATTTGGTTTTTTCTTTGGCTTTATAGTCGAAGAAATACTATACGAAACGTATCTACTAGTTATAAGTAGGTATTAGTACGTTGAAAGGATCGGAGTAAATGAAGCGTATCGCGGTGCTGACCAGTGGAGGAGACTCCCCAGGTATGAACGCGGCTATCAGAGCCGTCGTGAGGACATGTATTTTCAACGAAAAAGAATGTATCGGTGTTCTGCGAGGCTATGAAGGACTTATTGAGGGTGACTATATTCCCTTGGACAGGGCCTCTGTAGGGGGTATTCTCCATCGAGGGGGGACAATCCTGAAAACGGCGCGTAGCGATCGCTTCAAGACCGAAGATGGACGTAAAACGGCATTGCTAAGAATGCGAGAGGCCGGTATTGAGGGTTTGGTGGTAATCGGCGGCGATGGTTCTTTTCATGGAGCCAAGCTGCTGCACGAAATGGAGATGCCGACCATCGGGGTTCCCGCAACCATCGACAACGACGTGGCGGGGACAGATGAAACTATCGGCTTCGACACGGCGGTGAACACGGCGTTGGAAGCCGTCATGCGTCTTCGCGACACGGCTTCGAGCCATGATCGGCTTTTCATTGTCGAAGTCATGGGCCGTAACGCGGGGTTTTTGGCCTTGGAAATCGCGGTGGCTACAGGAGCGGAGTATGTGGTAGTACCAGAATTGCCTGTGAGTATCGGTAATCTTTGTCAAAAACTTCGAATATCCCACAAGGAAAAAAAGAGCCACACACTGATCATTCTGGCTGAGGGTGTCATGACCGCCAATGAAATGAAGGATAAATTGCAGGATACGGGCGGGTATGACGCTCGCGTCACTGTGCTGGGGTACATTCAAAGAGGAGGAAGTCCCACGTCCTTCGACGCGATTTTAGCTTCGAAGATGGGAGCTTACGCGGCCGAATCTCTTTTTATAGGAAAGAGCGGAGTCATGGTTGGTAACGTCAACCACAGAATGATTCTTTCCGACCTGGAACGATCTTGGTCTGAGCAGAAATCCCTGAGCCCTGAGATGCTGAACTTGATGGAAAAGTTGACCTGAGCGGATCCTACTCGGAATCCATTCAGAATAACGATCACGTCAAAAAACGACAATGAATTTTGCTGCCTTGCAACAAATAGTGGCGTCAGGAATTGGGGCACGGGGAGCTTCTTCATTGTGCCGCCCCGAATTTTGGGATGAAGCTCTGCAATTGTTTATTCGGGCGGGGCGTATTCTTGTAATCACAGGGTTTTACATTCAGAGAGCAGAGGCGTCCGAAACCGACGGGCCGCCGGGTGCTGTGGCTTTGGGACGAGCGTTGGCCAGGGTAGGCAAAGAGGTCATTCTGTTGACCGATAGCCGAAACTACAAAAGCCTTTCGGCCTGCTCCCATAGTGTGAGCGGGCCATCAGTGGCAAAAGCTGACGACCCTCTAGACGTTCAGATGGATATGGACCTTCTGGTTTTCATCGAACGCCCAGGGCACGCGACCGATGATCGTTACTACGATATGAAGGGTACGGATATTGGAGATGTGGTGGTCCCGCTGGATAAAATCGCCAAGAGCGCGTTGCGACGCGGTATTCCTGTGCTGGGAATAGGAGATGGCGGCAATGAGGCGGGTATGGGAATATTCTACGACGCCCTGGTTAAATTGTTGCCCCGTTACGCGCCTTGCCTTTCGAGGGTTCCCGCGACTGTTTGTTTGCCTGTGGATATTTCTAACTGGGGAGCTTATGCCCTGACGGCCGTTTTGTCAGGGTTTTACCGTTGTTGGTTGGGAATGGACGAGGGCGAGGAATCCATCATGTTGGAGGCTCTTTCGAGAGCAGGCGCCGTCGATGGGGTGACGGGGTTGCCGAGCGCGTCCGTGGATGGAGTTCCGCTGGAAGGGCCGGGAGGATTGGAAGAAACGGAGTTTCGGTTAAGAAGTTGGTATTCTGGGAGTTTTGAGGTATAATGTCTCGAAAGAGAAAACCTTTTTTATTTTTTGTGGTTTTTTTTGCAACGGTTTTACTGCTCCTTTCTTTTTGGGTCATTCGCCGTAACAGCACAAAGCCGACCGATTCTTTGATGATCCATAACGTCATCATCACCACGGAGTTGGAGAACAGGTTGCGGCTGACGGGAACTCTTTCTCGATTTCCTTATGGGTCGAGGCAGGTTTTTTTACATTTCGACTACAGTCGGGCCGCCAAGGGCAGTGAATTTCGAATTCTCTGGTTCATAGGAGATCAGCTCGTTCAGGCGGATACTTATGCTTTAGATGTGTCGTCCGGGTCCAAGATTTACTGTCTGCTTCGTGAAAACGGCCAGATATTGCCAAGAGGTTTCTATTCCATAAGTATTCTAAACAACTCGGAGCGCCTTTCCGATTTTAGATTTGAGATTTATTAGCGTGAATTGCTTTATAGTTAATCAACGTGAAAAACGTTGCGCTGGGTGATACTCAATATAGCGAACGATTTGTTTTTAGCTATTCTAAATTTTATAAGCAGACAATCGGTGAATGAAACGAGTCGTGTTGATCGCTTAATTTCTTCACCAGGTTTGTTATTTTGATTCACTATATTCACTATATCCTGAGTGGAAACATGTTTTTTAGATTTTTCATGGGAGAGCCAGTGGAAGTTTCCGCGGGTTCGTCCTAATAAACCGTTGTTCGAGGTGAAATAATCGAAATGGCAAAAGCGAAAGAAACAGAGTCGGCTCCTAAGAGACGCAGAAGAACGGTCATATTGACAGAGACGGAGGACAAGAGCCCGTCGGCGGAAAACGCATTGGAAGCGCAGGAAATCCGTCCCAGGAGAACCCGCGTCCGTGCGGCTCAGGTGGAACTTGTTTTGGACGAAGCTCAGACAGCGCCAGAAACTCAAACTCCAGAAACGCAGTCCGAAACAAGAACACGTCTCCGTCGTCGAGTTCGATCAGAATCTTTATCTCCCCCTCTTCCTGGTATGGAGTCGCCTCCTGAAACAGCGACGGCGCCCTCCGCTGTCCCCATCCCTGAACCTTCTGCTCCGGCAAATCCGGCAAATCCGGCAAAAGAAGAGCCAGCCCCGATCAATCAGCAGGCGAATATAGTTCAACCAGAAGTTGTTGTTTCTCTGCCTGTTCCTCCGCCTGTCGTAGTGGAAAGCCCGCCTGTTCCAGAAACGTACTCTCCCCCTAAACCCAAACATTCTTATGGCTATCTCGCGTCTCTCACCTTGATGGATCTCCGTAAAATAGGAAGAGAGTTTGGAGTTGCCGGAGCGGCGTCGCTTCGCAAGGACGACTTGATCATCTCCGTCCTGAGGGCCCAGGCCGAGAGCATGAACTACAAGTTCGGCGGAGGCACTTTGGAAATTTTGCCCGAAGGATTCGGGTTTTTGCGTCCCAAAGGCATGTTGCCCACCGATAACGATGTGTATCTCTCCGTCTCTCAGATTCGGCGTTTCGGGTTGCGCAACGGGGATGTCATTTGGGGTCTCATTCGTCCTCCCCGCGAGCAGGAGCACTACGAAGCCCTCCTGCGAGTAGAGACGGTCAACTTCGCGGACCCAGAGCATTCCCGCAGACGCGCTCAGTTTGGCCAATTGACGCCCATCTTCCCGACCACGAAAATGAGCCTCGAAACCGGGCCCAAAGAATTGGCCACGCGCTTGGTGGACATGTTCGCGCCCATTGGCATGGGGCAGCGAGCGCTTATCGTCTCCCCTCCCAAAGCGGGTAAAACGACTCTTTTGAAGCGCATCGCGGGTGCCATTTCCATCAATTGTCCCGACGTGATTCTGATGGCCCTCTTGATCGACGAGCGCCCAGAGGAAGTAACGGATATTTCTCGTTCCGTGGACGGCGAGGTTATCGCCTCCACCTTCGACCGCCCGGCCGACGAACATATCCGAGTGGCCAACTTGGCTCTGGAAAAGGCGAAGCGCTTGGCGGAGGCCAAACGCGATGTGGTGATTCTGCTAGACTCCATCACACGTCTGGCCCGGGCCTCGAACCTCACGGTCCCGCCCTCGGGACGAACCCTTTCAGGCGGACTCGACCCATCAGGGCTTTATTTCCCCAAACGTTTCTTCGGCGCGGCGCGAAACTTTGAGGAGGGAGGAAGCCTCACCATCATCGGCACGGCCTTGACGGATACAGGCAGCCGCATGGACGATGTCATTTACGAGGAGTTCAAAGGCACGGGCAACATGGAACTACACCTGTCTCGTAAACTGGCGGAGCAGCGTATTTTTCCCGCCATCGACATCACCCGGTCGGGGACTCGGCGCGAAGAACTCCTGATTCCTGAGGACGAATTAGCCCGTTTGTGGGTTCTGCGCAAGCGTATCGTGGGCGTGGACGAGGCTGGGGCGTTGAACCTGATCCTCGATAAACTTCGCCAAACCCAAACCAACCATGACTTCCTGATGTCAATCAAACTTCCTTAAGCGTGAGGACTCCGTTACTGTGGCTGTAAATATTCTCAGAGTGGGGGCACACTCTTAAAGGAGAAGACGTAAGACCGGTTTCAGTCGGTTGTTTTTGTCGATCTTAGAATCCCATGACTTTAGTCGTGGGAGTATGTCAAGTAAACGGAGAATCGGGTTATAAAGTATGCTTAGACATTCAAGTTTAGGGGGCGGAGCCCATTTGATCGCTTCGTCCCTTTAGATGTGGGTTTTTGCGAATATTCGTTGCATATTGTTTATTAGATCAGGTTATTAGATCAGGATGAAAACGGGATAAAAATAAAGATGAAAATAAAAAAGATGAAAATAAAGATGAAAAAAAGAGAAATGGAAAAAATGGAGGAAACGTCCTTATGACCCCGGCGCAAAAGCGTATTTTAATCGGCCTCTCCCTATTCGCCATTATTGGAGGAGGCTTTTTCCTTTACAACTTGGAAACCTTGATCACCTTCATGAAAGGTATCACGAACTGGCTGGTGGCAACGATTGGAAAGCTGGGCTACACGGGGATCGTCGCCCTGATGTTTTTGGAGTCCTCTTTCTTCCCCTTTCCCAGCGAAGTGGTGCTACCCCCGGCGGGATACCTCGCCTGGAGAGGAGAGATGTCCTTTGTCGCCGTCGTGGCCGCGGGAATTACAGGGAGCATTTTGGGAGCGCTTTTCAACTACTGGTTCGCCCTCAAACTGGGTCGTCCTTTTCTGGTTCGGTATGGCAGGTATTTTTTCGTTTCGGAGGAATCCATCAAAAAAGCAGAAACGTTTTTCGAGCGTCACGGGCACATTAGCACCTTGGTGGGCCGTCTGTTGCCCGTTATCCGTCAATATATTTCCCTACCCGCCGGAGTCGCTCGGATGAAACTCGGCGCCTTCACCACATACACCTCTATAGGCGCAGGGGCCTGGGTGGTAGTCCTGGTTCTAGTTGGCTACCTGCTGGGGGAACATCAAGAGTTGCTCGAACGTTACCTACACGTTTTGACGTTTGCCAGCGTCGCTAACGCGATCTTGCTGGCCGTGGGATACCTGCTCTGGTACCGGCACAGGGCCTGCGGCGGGGAACGAACGAAGTGCGGCGAAGCGTAATCGTTTCCGCGACGTAAAGTGGCTTGCGCGTCCGTTCCTCCCTCAAGTATTGCGCTGATATAATATCTCCAGAGGGACTATGATCCATGAACTATGCTTCATGAACTATGATCTATGGACTATGATCTATGAACTATGAACTATGAACTATGAACTATGGACTATGATCCATCCAGATAAGCTCCCATCTAGTTCTAGACAGGCTTGACTTCTATTTGGAGCTATCGGATACTTACAAGGTCGGGCGTTTTTATGTAGACGTCTTCAAAAAAGACAGGTGTACACTGGAAGGGAGAGAATTTCTCATTGTCCAAGAAAAAAGCTCCGCAAAATAGAGAAGAAGTCCTGGAGCAGGCTCTGGAAGATATACGTGAAAAATTTGGGCAGGGCTCCATCATGCGCTTGGGGGAAAACGTCAAGCCCAACGTGGAGGTCATTTCTTCGGGAATTTTGCCTTTGGACGTGGCTTTAGGAATTGGCGGCTTTCCCAAGGGGCGCATTATCGAGATCTTCGGACCGGAGGGGTCGGGAAAAACGACCGTCGCCCTGTACGCCATCGCCGAGGCTCAGAAAGCTGGTGGCGTAGCCGCATTCATCGACGCGGAACACGCGTTAGACCCGCGGTTGGCGGCGACGCTAGGAGTTAACATCGATTCCCTTTACCTGGCTCAGCCGGATAGCGGCGAACAGGCGCTTTACGTGCTGGACACGCTGGTGCGCAGCGGCGCCGTTGATATCGTGGTGGTAGATTCCGTGGCGGCTCTGACGCCCCAAGCGGAAATCGACGGGAGGATAGGCGAAAGTCAATTGGGGCTCCAAGCCCGATTGATGTCTTATGCCTTGCGTCGTCTGACGTCTATTATATCGAGAACCAATAGTTGCGTCGTCTTCATCAACCAGCTTCGCGCGCTGATATCGACGGGCTACGGCGCCGGTCCCTCGGAAACCACCACCGGTGGGCGAGCGCTCAAGTTTTATTCCTCGATTCGCCTGGAGGTTCGGCGAGGGAAAAAAATCGAAAAAGGAGAGGAAACCATCGGCCACGAGTTGTACATGAAGGTCGTCAAAAACAAACAGGCGCCTCCTTTCCGCTCGGCCCACACCAGCCTCATCTATGGTAAGGGCATCCCTAAAGGGGTGGCCGTGGTGGATATGGCTGTGGATTACGACATCATCAAGCGTAAGGGTTCCTGGCTCGCTTATAAAGGGGAGACATTAGGGCAGGGCAAAGAATCGGTCGCTCAGTTCATCGAAAAAAACCCTGAACTGGAGCAGGAGATCATCGCCGAGATTATGGCGGCCGTCAATAAGGGAATCGGCTTCATCACTCCCATCCCGGACTCCAAAGAAGGCGAAAAGCCGGAAGACATCGTGGACGAAGAACTCAACGTGGAAGAGGGAATTTTGGACCTCTCGGAAGATGAAAAATAAGAGCTAACAATATAGTCTTTGCATAAATATCTATTCATGTCTCTATTCGAGTGGATATTTATAGAACGCACTATAAAAGCCTTCCATACTCTGTGAAGAGTGTGCAGGATCAGGTAAAATTCCTGGTCATGAACTTATTTAATTGCTGTCATCCCTAAAGCTCGAAGAACCACAGCGTAGAGATGAAAGAAGCTTAGACGCGAAGGTGACGAAAAAGTAGTGTAATGCTATGTACCGTGGGCTGCAAGTGAAAACTCTAAGAACCGGAGAAGAGTAGCGAACTTCTTTGAACACGCAAAAAACGAAGTAGTTCCGAATGTTTTAGTGAAACTTGACAATTCGGGCACCACCTTGATAGAATCCAGAGGTTAAATTAACCTTTAGATTATTAGCCTTTAATTAGCCTTTAGATTTATTAACCTTTAGATTCGAAAGGAGGTGTGCAGAGATGCTACAAGGATTCAAAATACATTTATTCCCAACGCAAAAGCAGGAATATCTACTTTGGAAATCGGTTAACGCTTACAGATTGCCTTGGAATTGGGGATTGGCTTTTCAAATGAAACGCTTTGCCGAGGGAGAGAAACTTCTCGGTAGTTATGCTTTGAGAGCTGAGTTTAAGAAGTTGAAAACTCAAGAAGAATTTTCTTGGCTTAACGAAGTTTCTGGAAATGGAACAGTTATTTCTCTCTTTGATCTTACAAACGCGTATAAAAGATTTTTTCAGACGCAAAAACAAGGAGAGAAGTTTACAAAGCAAACGATAGCTGAAGCCAAGCGTTTAGGGAAAAAATTGACTTCCTACGAAATGAAAGATCACTCCAAATTCAAAAAGAAAAGCCTGTCTAAACCTGTATTTTCAGTGGTAAATCAGAATCTTTATTTTAAAAAGGGTTGTATGAACCTTGAAAAGATAGGTAAAGTAGAGTGTAAGCATAGCCATAGTTTTAATGAAGGACTAAATTCCGAGAAATTCTTCAATTCTAGAGTTCATTCTAGAGTTCATTCTAGAGTTCATTGGACAGATAAGAAGTGGATTATTGCCTTCTCAATGGAAGTTCCAGATCTCAAAGTAGAGCTCAGTGATTTTTCGATGGGAATTGATGTAGGCATTAAAAATCTTGCTGTAGTGAGTTGTAACTCCAAGAAAATAGTTTTTCAGAACGTGAATAAGACTAGGCGAGTGAAGAAACTCAAGAAACAACTCCAACATTCGCAAAGAGCTTTAGCAAGAAAGAAAAAAGGATCTAAAAATAGAGTTAAAGCTATACAGCAATTAAGTTTACGCTACAACAAGATTTTAAATATCCGCCATGACGCTATACATAAAACCACGACTCTTATTGTAGAAATGCTTCCCAAAAAGATTGTAATTGAGGACTTGAACATTGCGGGAATGATGAAAAATAAACATCTATCAAGTACGATAGCAGAGCAGAATCTTTATAAGTTCAGGCAACAAATGGCTTATAAAGCGGAACAAAGAAGAATCAAGTTAGTGACAGCCGATAGATTCTTTCCAAGTTCTAAGAGAAGCTCTAAGAGAAGCTCTAAGAGATGTTGTTCCTGTGGATGGATTAAAAAAGATTTGACTATTCAAGATAGAATATTCTTTTGTTCTCAATGTGGAATTGAGTTAGATAGGGATTTTAATGCCGCAGTGAATCTTGAAAGATATGAAGCAGGCTAATGGAAAGCTGAGTATTTTTTATGGAAAGCTGAGTATCTTTTGTAGGGTTTCGGTGTGCCCGAATGAAAATTGAATACTAAAGCATAGGAATTATAACCTTTTTGCATCGGAATGAGGCTCATGATTCTCAAAGTCAACGGCACGACGCTTTTTTATGAAAAGACAGGTACAGGTTCGCCGATGATTCTGTTGCATGGCAACGGAGAAAACCATCATATTTTCGATAAAGTGTCCGCAAAATTGGAGAACGACTTTACGGTCTATTCTGTCGATAGTCGCAATCACGGCCAAAGCGAAAAAACAAGCGAGTATTCCTACAGCGTGATGGCCGAGGATATTTATCGGTTTATTGAAGTATTGGAATTGAAGCCGGTTGACCTTATCGGCTTCAGTGATGGTGCTATCGTTGCCTTGATCCTCGCGATGAATCACGGCGAAACGGTGAACAAAATGGCGCTGTTGGGGGTCAATCTAAACCCGGAGGATTTTACCGAGGAGAGTTATCAGTTTGTGAAAGGCACTTATGAGAATACGAAAGACCCTTTATTCAAACTGATGTTGGAAGAACCCCATATCGAGCTGGACGAGGTAAAAAGTGTCAGCATTCCCATTCTTCTTGTCGCCGCGGAAAATGATATTTTCAAGCCGGAAACATTTACAAACCTCGCTCATGTTCTTCCCGGCGCAACGCTGAAAATAATAGACGGGCATGATCACGAGAGTTACATCGTCGGGCAGGATTTGTTGTACCCTGACTTTATCGAGTTTTTCAAGTAATCGGCTTTATCTCGAAAGAAGGTTTCGAAAAGAAAACCGTGTTGAAAAAGTACCTTGTTTGGGTCATTTTGGGGCTGACGCTGCTTTTAAGCTGTTCCGCGTGGGGATCACCCTTGTTGGAAGTCACCGCTACTTCGCCTTGGTTGACCCTTTTGACGAACTTCATTGGCGGCATCAACGTCAAAGTAAACTCCATACAGGAATGGAACGAGGATGGGGAGCTGGTGCGCCGTGTTCGGGCCCGGAATCTTCGGTTCTTGCCCTCCGAGTCGCGAATCATGGCTTTCGATTATAGAGACGCCAAAGGGTTGGGAGTACCTTTTGAGCAATATAAAAACTATCGCCCGCTCTATGATCTTCTGCCCCTCGACGAGCACAGAATCGACGCCTCCCTATCAGACCCTTCTGTCATTCCCTTTATCGCCCAGCGCGTTCTGACCATTCTGGCTGATTGGGACCCCAGTAATTATCCTTATTATCAACGAAGGCTGGCGGAGTTTCAGGCCCGCCTTTACAGCACTACTCTCGCCGGACGGCAAATCCTGAAAAATCAACCGGTTTACGACCTGACGGGTCACAGCGGAACTCTTCTGCAAGCCGCGGGCTGCAAGATTTCCCGTCCCTCGGCTGAGGAGTGGAGCACCTGGAGCGCCTGGAAAGAAACTCGTCAATTGACAGAGATCGTCTCCCGCATGGCTGAGGAAAAAGTCGCTGTCGTTCTCGACCACTCGACACCCAAGGCGATACGCAGTCTTCTGAGTTCTAACCCCACGGTTTATGTGATCGCGCGTCCCCGTTTCGACCAGGATTACCCGGCCTTTTTACATGACCAATACATCTCCCTCTGGTCAAAGATCACCTCAAAGCCTCTGCCGACTCCCATAAGGCGCAGATAAAAATTCAGGTCGACTTTGCCGTGTGGCCACGCTAAACATGGATGTATAATGCATAGTTCGGGGTATAATTTTTACTGTGGCTGTAAATATTCTCAGAGTGGGGACATCCACTCTTAAAGGAGAAGACGTAAGACCGGTTTTAGTCGGCTGTTTTTGTTGATCTTAGAATCCCATGGCTTTAGTCGTAGTAGTATGTCAAGCGATATCGGATCCTCGAATGATCTATATGAGAAAGGATGAAAACCATTGGATGTAAGTATTTCTCGTGAGCGGTTACGTTTAGCGAATGCGGATGGTAAAATCAAAACTCCGGAGGAGGCCGCGAAAACGATCGAGAAAGGTATGATCGTGGCTTGCAGTGGCTTCACTCCCTCCGGCTATCCCAAAGAGGTTCCACGCGCTCTGACGCGGCGATGTGCACAAGAGGGTCCCGTGCCGGTCACGCTTTGGACGGGAGCCTCCGTGGGGCCGGAACTGGACGACGAGTTAGCCCGGGCTGGTTGTATTCAGAAGCGGTTTCCCTATCAGACCAGCGAAGCCATTCGCAAGAAAATCAACGAAGGAGAAGTGCTGTACGCGGACCTTCATCTTTCGCACAACGCACAGAACCTAAGGTACGGTTTTCATGGTGATGTCGATGTGGCCATTGTGGAAGCCACCGCAATCCTGGAAGACGGATCCATCGTCCCTACGACTTCGGTGGGCAATACCCCGGCGTTCGTGCAAATGGCCCAAAAAGTTATCGTGGAGATCAATACGGCCCAACCCGCCGAACTGGAGGGATTACACGACATCTACACGCCCCAAAATCCTCCGAACCGCGAACCGATTCCTATTCTCAAACCCAGCGACAGAATCGGAACTCCCTTTATCCCCTGTTCCCCCGATAAAATTGTCGCCATCGTCCATTCAGAGGTCAAAGACAGCCAGCGTCCTCTGGCGGAAGTCGACGAGGGTAGTCGGCGCATAGCTTCTCATCTTCTGGATTTCCTCGACTTGGAAGTCAAAAGCGGAAGGCTGCCGCCTTCTTTGCCGCCTTTGCAGTCCGGGGTGGGTAACATCGCCAACGCGGTCTTAAAGGGCCTGTCCGAATGGCCGACCGATGGCTTGAGCGTGTACACGGAAGTGATTCAGGACTCGATCTTTGAACTCATTGAGAAAGGCAAGATTAGTTTTGCCTCGGGTACGGCTCTGACCCCCAGTCCTGATGGAGCCCAGAAATACTACCCCAAACTCAGGCAATTCGCGGACCGCTTGGTCTTGCGTCCCCAGGAAATCAGTAACAATCCAGAAGTGATCCGCAGGCTTGGGCTCATCGCCATGAATACGGCTGTCGAAGTTGACATTTACGGCCACGTCAACTCGACAATGGTTTCTGGGAGTCATATTTTGAACGGTATCGGCGGTTCGGGAGACTTTGCCAGAAACGCCGGATACACGATTTTCTTGTGCCCCTCTATTGCTGGTAAGGGAAAAATCTCGAAGGTCGTACCTTTTTGCTCGCACATCGACCACACAGAACACGATGTGGATGTCATCGTCACGGAACACGGCGTGGCGGACCTGCGCAATCTCTCCCCGCGCGAGCGCGCCGACGTGATTATAGCGAAATGCGCGGACCCGCGATACCGGGAGCTTTTGAGGGATTATAAGAAACGCGCTGAACTGGGGAAAGGACATGAACCTCATATTTTGAAAGAAGCTCTTTCCTGGCACGTTCGTTTGAGTGAAAAAGGAAGCATGTTGGATTAAAAAAAGCCCCATATTTCTGTAAAAAACGGTCACAGACGCGATATGGACCGGTCAAGCCTGACGCTTACCGGTTCATGGATGACGTGGAGATAATGACGTGGAGACAATGACGCATCGCGTTAGAGAAAACGTAGAAAAGACTACACGCTCAAATCAGACTAAAACTGGACGGAGCGCAATGCATTGTCGGTAGCGCAGGGCAACAGCATTTACTCTCGAATCCTTGATATGACTGGCCTTATATACTACATAAAAATACCTATTCGAATATACAAAGCTAGTAATTGGAATGCTTGACGGAAAGTAAATGCTGTTGCCCTGGTCGGTGGCGTTGTAGGTGGTTGTAGATGGTTGTAGGTGGTGGAAATTTTCCTGGCTTGTGGTAGAATTTCTTATGTTTGTTTTGGATTGAGAGAAAACATTCTAAAGTCGATAATATAAGTCAGGAGGAGAATACCGATGGCTAAAATCTGTCAGTGTTGCGGGCGTGGTCCCGTGACGGGAAACGCGGTCAGCCATTCAAATCGTCATACCCGTCGTCGCTGGCTGATCAACCTTCAGAACGCCAGAATTAACGTGGGCGACGGGTCGACCCTTAAGGTTCGGGTCTGTGCCAAGTGTCTAAAGTCTGGGTTTGTCAAAAGAGCGGTGAAGGTTTGAGTTTTTTCGCGTTTTTCGCGTGTGAAATAGGGGGGGTGCCGGGCACTTCCCCTATTCGCGTCGCAACCCTCAGGCGAACGTTTGATCAATAAGAGAGCTGACAAGAGAGCCGACAAGAGAGCCGACAGTTGACGATGGCCTTGGTCGAGAGCTTACTACTGGACTACAGCGCCGCCGTGGAGCCGTCCAGGAGCTTTTTCTTGTTGAACTGAGTGGTGTTGCCGATGCAGGTGACATCTGTATTTGTATTTTGGTGAAAATTTGTGGCATGAGATTGGGAGTTTGTCAATAGGGGCTTTGAATCCTAAAAGTGCGAGATGACGAACACTATTCTTTCCGGCTATTCCGCATAGGCGTTTTCCTGTTTAGCGCTTCCATGAGAATATTCCTCTGGAAGCGCCGCTGTTTCTACAGTTCTATTATTTCTATTATTTCTATTGTTTCTATAGTTCTATGTCGAACGTCAGATAGTAGGAACGGCCTTCGATGGGATACCAGAGCATACGGGTTGAGCCGTTCATCCCGTTTGGACGCATTCGCCATTGATCCGCGTCGTTGAAAACGTCGTTGACTCCGATCGTAAGGCGCGTCGTAGGGCTGAGGTCGTACTTGAACCCGACGTTGAACAGGTTTCGCGCGTCGAAAAGGACATACTCGTTTGAATCGGCGTAGTTCTCCTCCACGTACTGAAACTCTGCGAAGACAGACCCCTTGTCGAACTTTCGAGTGAGACGCAGAGCGCCACTCCACTCTGGGCGGTTTGGCAGCTTCTTCCCCTCGCCGCGGACCGATCCGGCGATGTTCGGAGTCTTGTTAACGCCGTCCATCCACGTCCCCGACAGCGCAAGTCCCCACTTCTCCCAGTCGAGGGCGAGCTCCAACTCCACGCCCTTTACCTGGGATTTCGCCACATTAAAGTATCTGCCGTACCTTGGGTTTGCCATCAAAAATTCGAGAAGATCGTCCGTCTCGCGCCAGAAGCCGGATAGAGAAACGTTGGCGCGCGCGTTCCCCAGAGCCTTTGCGGTTTCATTCCACACGACCCCCACGTCGAACTGGGTTCCTGTTTCCCATTTCAAATCGTCCTCGGCAGGGATGATGAACGCCCCATCGCCGTATCTTTCGTACAGATTGGGAGAGCGGGCGTATGTGCCATAAGCGGCTTTCGCCATCCAGTGTGGGGAAAATTCCTTGGTTAAGGCCAACTGCCACGTGAAATGATCTTCGCCGTCCAGTTTATGCCACCGGAGCGATGGAGTGGCCAAAAACGTTCCAGCCCCGTCCAGCGCTACGGTATCCTGGAGGTTGAGGTTCCAGTCTTCCCTGTCGTAATGGGATATGCCACCAAGGTACTCGTAGAGCGAATCCCCTTTCACGTCAAGTCCTTCGTCGGAGTACTCCGCCAAAAACTCGAAAAAGTGTCGCTCGCCCAGGGGCATGTTTGCCCTTAGCGCCACGCCGAACCTCGACGCGTCGTACTCGCTCTTCCTCACGTTGATCCCACCTATCGCTGTGGGCTCCAGCGGAGCGCGTCTGCTGTCGTAGGCTTTACTCTGCTCCGTGTAGAAAAACTCCACGCCCCAGGCTGCCGATCCGTAAGTTTGAGAGCGCCCCAGGGAGAAATCCCACCGGTCCGTGTCGAGCAAAGCGCCTCTCGGCTGGGAGATGCCGGTTCTGTCCGCGCCCGGCGCCATCAATGAGAGGTCGCGCTCCCTGCCGGTCCAGGAGGCGCGCGCTTTCCAATGGGCATCCTCCCACTTCAGCAGGACGTCGCCGTTCTCAAACCCGTTGTCGCGCCTGCGCCCGGTGTAGTCGTCGCCGTCCACGTAAGCCGTGCCGTTGTCGTTCCAGTACTCGAAATCTCCATCATAAGTTTCGTAGCCTAACGAGCCTAAAAACTTCCCTTTACCCAGTGGGGAGGCGTAAGAGAACGTTCCTTTTCTCTTGCCAAAAGAAGCTATTCCGAGGGAGAGATCGATCTGTCTCTTTTCGGGGAACTTCGTCACGATGTTGATGACGCCACCCATCGCTTGAGCGCCGAATTGAGCAGGGATATAGCCCTTGTAGACCTCGACGCGTTCGACGTCTTCGACGGGTATCACGGAGAGATCGACGGCCGACTCGCTTTCCAGGTTCATCAGGACACCATCCACGTAAACGGCTACTTGAGAGGAAGTGCTCCCTCGCACGGAGGCCGTCGCGTATCCGTTGCGCCCTTGAAGACGAATCACGCGAAGACCGGGAACGTCGTCCAGGAGGTCGGGCAAGCTGCGCTGTTCTCCGGATTTTTCTTCGGGACGAATGACGGTCACCATGCCTGGGGACAGATACTTGTCTTCTTCTCTGTCATAGATGACCGAAGCGGTCACGACTTCTTCTGGAAGCTCTGGAAGCGGCACGGCAGCAAGCGACGCCGTCGAAAGGAAAGCGAACGAGAGGAAAGCGAACGAGAACGCGAGCGCCAATAAGGAACATCCCCCCCGTTTTATTTTTGAAAAATTTAGAGCGTTTGGCATCTGTGACGACACACTCCTTTCGAAATTCGATAATATAAACTTGTTTACACAACCGTATAGAATTCCACCACAACACACTGTCGCGCTTTTTAGTAGCTTATCAGTAGAAATATTAATGTATTATGGCTTATTCATATACTATGCATTACCTCCGTCATAATAAGCCTACACAAAAAAGGCCGTTCTCCTGAAAATATAAGGAGATAAACGGCCTTTAATTTAAAATAAAAGAATTTTTACAGGATCCGATATTTGCGTAAAAGCATTCCCATCAGTAATAGGCCAACGGCTCCATAGCTTGTGTTACAACCGCCGCCACTCTCGCTATTTGGAGACGGAGCCACGGGAGTTCCTGGATTGACAGTCGGAGGAGGTACATCCTCAACATCCTCATCGCCCTCCAGAAGAGCCCAGAAAAAGACGGCATTCCCAAGATCGGCAGGGGTAAATGTTTTCAGGGGTTTGGCACCTTGATCGTAAGCGTAGAGCGTTCCTCCGCCCTCAGGCAACCAGCTTTCGGTCCGAGCCCAGAGAGTTGCCGTTTGTTCGTCGTACAGGATTTCTGAGACCGATGGGAACGACGGCACGCTTTCGCCTATCTCGCCCTTCAACAGCTGCTCCATCGTAGTGGTGTAAAACTTCGAGATATAGCTCATCGAGGTGGAATCGTATCCACCCACCAACAGGTACACGGTGCCGTCTTTCGCTATTTGAAAGCCGAGCACACCTTTTTCTTTTCCGTCGAGGTCAGAATCTTTGAGGGTACTTAAATCGAGAAGTGGCTTTTGGGATAATTCGATGCCAGAAGGATCGATCTCCCAGATGCCTCCAACGCTTGACTCTCCCGCTTCCTGCGCGCCACCGGTGGTCCCCACGTACAGTTTACCGTCGAATACCTGCATCCGTTGGGCGTTTTTAGCTTTGGGGTTGTCCTGTCCCAAAGGGATTGTGCGGAGAAGTTTAAGTTCCCTATTGAACTCAAATACTTCGCTCGCGTTAAATTGGGCGTTATCGCTATGCGTGCCATCGTAGGTATAGGTGAGAACATAGACCTTATCATCGATAACCTGCACCGCGCAGGGTCGTCGTAAAATATCGTCTAAGGGGTCGAAAAGATACTCTCTATCGCGCGTGAAACCTCCTTTGGTCATATCGACGCGCACAATTTCTCCGGATTTTTGAGCCTCTCCCTCGCGTCTTTCGAACGCGGCGACGTACAAATAATTGTCCGCCGTGGCCAAGCCGTAGAGATTCCTGCCCCACTCTTTGAGTTCTTTTTGAGGCTCCTTCCAGGTCCCCTTCGGATCGAAAATATCGATCGTGTCCTGGGATGCCGCATCGCTATAGCTATAATTATCGATTACGGCCCAATATTTCCCATTAGGATCTTTAAACGAGAAAATTTTGCCGAATTGAGGTACACCACCCCATAGCTTGTCCTTGACGCTATACTCTTTTCCGGTAATCATCCCCACGGTCGCTACATTCGCAGAATCCGTGGCCACATAGAGTAAATCCGCCACCGCCGCCCTGCCCCACAAAAGCAAGGCGACTGAAACCAGAACCCCTATTTTCCAGCGCTTCAATATAAACAACCCCTTTCAGAACTCAATGACGTAAACTGGGCTACACAAAAGAGATCTCCATATCCACAAACGCGGCGCTTTACTAGTCACCGAATCCTGTCGCGCAGGTTGGCCTGTCGCACAGGTTGAATGGAGAGAAGACCGGGCGCTATAACGGTCCTGAAGAATACGGCGAGATTATATTCACAGCGTATTGTTTTTGTCAACGCTTGCGCGCATTAATAGGAAATATCATATACCAAGATATTTTGGATAATAAGGCGCCCTTCGAGACACCTCGACTTGCCGCGCGTTGACAGTTTTTTTAAAAAATGATACTGTACACAAATGGAGCATCCATAATCGAATGGAGCATCCACAATTGAATATTCTTTCGTGATGTTGCATGGAAACATGCTAGTGAAACAGGTGTGAATCCTGTACGGTCTCGCCGCTGTGAGAGAAGAGTTTTTGGCCGGTCGGGTGGGTTAGAAAAACCACCGAAGTCACTGGGAAACTGGGAAGGCTGCCGAAAACGATGACGCTCGAGTCAGAAGACAGGCATCGCGAATGACTGTAGACAGTTCAGCGAGCAACTGGATGTCCACGGCTTGTTTTGCCTATGCGGGAAGCGAGTTTTGGGGAGCCTCTCTGAGCGAGGGGCTCCTTAAATTTATTTATCAGGAGTTGGAGTATGAAACAAACGGTAAAAAAGTTCATGGTTTCAGCGGCGTTTTTCGTGGCGTTCCTGATATTTCTGATGGGGCGAAGCGTGTGGGCGGCTGTCCCTGATCGCATTTTGTCGATAACCCCGGCGGGTACGGAGATTTTGTACGACCTTGGGCTTGGCGGCCGCGTGATTGGAGTGACAAAATATTGCAGTTGGCCTCCCGAAGCCCAGACAAAGCCGAGTCTGGGCGACATGATGCACGTCAACCTGGAGGTCGTCATGGGGATGACGCCGGACCTCGTCTTGGTGTCGAACATGAACGTTCAGGTCGGCGAACAGGTCGGGGCCTTGGGATATCCGGTCGTGACGGTCTATCAAGACGATTTCGAGCAGATTTGCGACTCAATGCTGCGAGTCGGTCAGGCGTGCGGCGTCGAGGAGATGGCAAAACGCCGAATCGCGGAGCTGAGGGAATCGGTGCGGGCAAAGACGATTCCCTTGAGCGAAACGCCCCCTAAGGTGCTTATCGTCGTGGGGCGAGACCCGTCGGAGGAGGATGTGAGGAAAATTTACGTTGCCGGTCAAGTGGCTTTTTACAACGACCTGATAGCGAGAGCCGGCGGTGTGAACGCCTACGCCCAGGATGTCCCCTACGCGCAGATGTCGCGGGAGGGGCTATTGAGGGTAGACCCCGACGTGATCATCGAGCTGATTGGCGAAAGCGGCATGGAAGCCACGATGGAGATTCCGACGGATCACGTGATCTCTCAGTGGAAAGCTGTACCCGACCTCCGCGCCGCGCGGGAGGGACGAGTCGCCGTCATCAGGGGAGACTTTACGCTCAGGGCCGGGCCGCGATACCCACAGATTCTGGACGCCTTCATCACAATCATACGTGATGGCGTCCGCGAAATCTCTCAGTAAACCAACGGTGAACCAACAGTGAGCCAACTGAGCCAAAAACGGAGCCAAACAAGAAAGATTATGGAGGAACGGCGGGCGACTTCTGGGGAGAGAGCGGAGAAAATCATCGAAGTATCCGGGCTGTCGATCTCTTTGGGTGGGAAGGCGGTTTTGCGTGATGTGTCCTGCGACGCGCGTAGGGGTGATTTTTTGTGCGTCGTGGGAAGAAACGGCGCGGGCAAGAGCACGCTCTTCAAATGCGTGTGCGGAGCTTACAAAAATTTTCGAGGGTCCGTGAAGCTCGCCGGAAAAGAAGCCGGAACAATGAGCGCGCGGGAGCGGGCGCGGGTTGTCGCCTATGTGCCCCAAAGCGTTCCGCCGGACATGCCCTACACCGTCCACGAATTTATGGAGATGTCGCGTTATCCCTGGCGAAATTTTTTCAGCTCCTCGCGGGAGGACCACCGGGCTGTCTCCGATGCCATCGCCCTAGCCGGCGTCGAGGAATTTGCCTCTCGCAAGATGCGGGACCTTTCGGGAGGCGAGCGTCAAAAGGTGATGATCGCCTCAGCCATCGCCCAGGAATCGGACGCGATATTGATGGACGAACCCACCACGTTCCTCGACTACTCGCATCAAGTCGAGACGATGGAGCTGATGACTCGCGTCAATAAAGAGAAAAACGTGGCGATGCTGATCGTTACTCACGATATTAACTTGGCGATGAGGGTCTCCGACAAAGTGCTAGGGCTCTCGGAGGGCCGCGTCGAATGGACCGGGACGCCTCATGGGCTCCAGGACTCTGGGCTGTTGTACTCGATTTTCGGGGTCACCTTCGAGCGGTATTTCGCGAGGCGTGAAGGCGTTTCCCCGTTATTCGCTCCCCTATTTACCCCCACGGGGTTCGCGCCTACGGGGCGCTGACGGATTCCAAGAGCGAGGGGACGGAAGAGGGGACGGAAAATGAGATGGGGACGGGTTGTTTTGTTTCTAACGGTTTCCTTGGCCGCGCTTTTTGTCTGCCCTTGGATCGGCGTTCAAAGCATTTCGCCCTTTGACTTGATTAGCGGGGGAAACGCTCTAGAGGCAAGGATCTTTTGGCAGCTCCGTGTGCCCAGGGTATTAATGGCTTGGTGTGCCGGAGCCACTTTTGGTATCTGCGGCATGGTTTTTCAAGCCGTGTTTCGCAACCCTCTAGCGGAGCCCTCCTTGCTGGGGATCTCGTCTGGAGCGGCCTTGGGAGCCGCTATTGCCATACGCTTAGGCCTGGCGGGGGGCTCGTCCGCCTCTCTCACCCTACCCGTCAGCGCGTTTCTGGGCGCGATGGTGTCGGTTGTCATTATTTCCGCTTTCGCCCAATTTTCCCGCGGCACCAGAGACGCGACGCTCCTTCTCGCCGGTGTCGCAATAAGCGCGTTGTATTCCAGCCTGATCATGGTATTTCAGTACACGGGCGGCGCTTCGGAGACCTACAAGCTGCTTTCGTGGACCATGGGAGGGATCAACTCGGTCGGCATGAAAGAGGGCCTTCGGGCGATACCGTCGCTTCTCATCGCGATTTCGCTGGCGATATACTACTCCACCGAGTTGGACCTGATGACCTTCGGAGACGAAATCGCCTCTTCGAAAGGTGTCGAGCTGGAGCGAACCAAGTGGATCATGTTTATGGGAATGTCGATGTCTATCGCGATCGTGGTGGCGAACTGCGGCCCAGTGGCATTTCTAGGACTCATTGCGCCCCACGTGGCCCGGAACGCCACGGGACCGCGCCATTTGAGACTTACCATGATGACGGCCCTCGTGGGAGGCGCCGCGCTTCTCGTCTGCGATACGGTGGCCAGGACTCTGTGGGCTCCGGCAGACCTGCCCGTGGGCATCATCATTTCTTTCCTGGGAGCGCCGTTTTTTCTCTGGCTTCTTTTCGGCCCTCGCGCCGGATGAAAGAATCGAGGCAACCGTTCAAGCCCCCCATGCTCAACTCGCCTCTGACAAGTATTTTTATTGGGGGTTTCAGGGGGGCCAGTGAGGCCGCTTTTGGCTGAACGGGCTCTGCCCCCCTGAGCTTGAACAATTACGAATCGAGGCGTAATGAATGGAATTCATAAATCTCGCGGTTTTCGATCAATTTCTGGAATATATGCGTTTAGGTGGGTCGATCATGTGGATTATCCTGGCCCTCTCCGTCTTGTCCGCGGCTGTCATCATCGAGAGGATTTTTTTCTTCGCCGTTTCGTCGGGAAACCTCAATAAATTAAAAGGTGTCTTTGACAGGTCCCTTGCTGATTCTGATTCAAATTCTGATTCAAATTCAGATTCAAATAAAGGCAACGCTCCTCGTTTCGCAACCGGAAAAAGTTCCCTGCACCGCCTTTTCTCCGTGGCTTGCGAGCATTGGGAACTCGATGACGAAACATTGAACTCGAAGCTGGATGGGACAATACGGGGAGAATTGTACGAGTGGGAGCGAAATCTTCCGATGCTGGAGATCGCCGCGCGGGTCGCTCCGCTTTTGGGGCTGCTGGGAACCGTCCTCGGAATGGTGGAGATGTTCGGCTCCATGAGCGTGGGGGGCGCCGTCGACGCTAGGGCTGTAACGGGTGGCATCTGGAAGGCGCTCTTCACCACCGTGGCAGGGCTGTCCGTCGCCATACCCGTGTTGCTGGTCCACGGCTTTTTGACCGGAGTGATAGATCGCGAGGAAGAAACTCTAGATCGAGCCGCAAGTTTCATTATAGATAAAAGAAGAGATAAAAGAAGAGAAAGGCGCAAAGAGAGGAACACCCCCTCATGACGCGCCAAGGATCGCGCCGTGGGAGAAAACGCAAGGCCGTCGAGCTGGACATCACCTCCTTGATCGACGTTTTGTTTATGTTGATCATTTTCTTCGTGATCACCACGGCCTTTGTGCAGGGTTCGGTGAACGTGTCCCTGCCCAGCGGTACCCCTCCGCCGCTCTCGGACAGAGAGCAGATCGTGCTAACGATCACAAAAGACTCGGAAATCCTTTGGGCGGGCGAAAGATTGGCCAGCGAAGATCTGGCTCAACGCGTCATGGCGGCCCTGGCCGAAAGCGCCGATATCCTTCTGGCGGGCGACAGGGACGCACGTTACGGCAACGTGGCGGAGCTAATGGACCAGTTGCGCCGCCAGGGCGTCCCCAGCGTGGGGCTCGCTTTCGAGGGCGGCAATTGAGACGCGCGCTGGCCCTGTGCTTCAGCATCCTCTTTCACGTCGCGCTGATGGCTTTGATGGGACTGATACCGGAAGGCGGAAGCGAACTCCTTCCGCGGGAGGTCATGCGGGTTTCCCTCGCCGCTGCGCGAGGGGAAAAGCCGGGCGACGACGGTGGCGTTTCCGCTGCCGGGGGCCTTTCATCCGCGACGCGGCCTTTTTCCGATTCCGATGCTGAATCGACAGAACGTCCTGCTTCGCCCACGCTCACAAAAACGCCGACTCAGCCGGTCCGAGCTCAGAGCACGACGCCTAAGCCCCAACCAAAATCTCAACCCAAACCTCAGGCGAGCGCCACGAAACCCAAAACGCCCCCCCAACCCGCGCGACAAAACCCAATAGAGGAAAAAGCCACGTTGCCCGCCACCAACTCCGCGAGGTCCGGTGAGGCGGAATCCACCGCCTCGCGAGTGGCTCCTATCGGGTCCGGCGGAGGAAGCGGGGGCAGAGGCGGCAACGGAACAGGCGCGCGGACAAGGGGCGCGGGCGGCGGAGTGGTCGACGCGTCGCGTTTGAGGGTAACGAAAAAAGTCACCGCGGAATACCCAATGATAAGCCGTAAAAGGAAGGATCAGGGAACCGTGGTTCTCCTTCTGAGCATCAAAACCGGGCGCGTGGCCTCGGTCGAAATCGAGAAAAGCAGCGGCCACTCCGCTCTCGACCAGTCGGCAAAAAAAGCTGTTTCCGCCTGGGAGTTCGACGTGTCGGGTTTTGGAGACTCCCTCACCGCGCGTTTGTCGGTGGTCTTTTCGCTGACGGGGCAAAAGTGAGCTATAAAAGTGAGCTATTAAAGTTAGCTATCTATTAAAGTAAGCTATTCAGGAGATTGCTACTGAAAACCTACACAAATGTGTAATAGTCCAGATTTTTCCTTCTTCATCCTTCCATCATCGCGACATCGCGACTGACGGCGACTATTGATTTGCCCATTTTAAATGTTTTCCCTTTCGGCGGGGATGACTTTCTGGGGGATGATTTTCTGAATGTAAATACGTTTTAGAAAGAGCGCCGCGACAATGGAGGCGCTAACTTCTGATAAAATAAACGCCCACCAAACATTATTCGCATCAAAGAGCTTCACGAAGACATAAAGCACTGGTAAAAGGAAAATCGCGACCCGCAGCAAAGTCACGATGAGACTGTAGATACCGTTGCCGAGAGCCTGGTAAATGCCCTGCGCGATGATCGAAAACGCCGCGAAAATATAACCCAGGCTGATAATCCGTAAAGCGGGAACTCCAATGGCCAGCAGCTCGTCGGAAGCATCGAATAGGAAAAGGATTCGCGTGGCCAGCACATGCACCAGAACCATGCCAGCCAGCAGGATAGCGACAGCATAAATCATGCCGAATTTAAATGTATCGTCGACGCGTTTCTTGTTTTTTGCGCCGTAGTTGAACGCGCCTATGGCAATCACCCCGTTATTGAGGCCAAAAGCCGGCATAAATATGAATCCCTGCACTTTGATATAGATGCCAAACGCGGCAACCATTGTGGAAGAGACGCGGATCAGAATAAGATTGACGCCAAGAGCCATCAGAGAGTTAAGCGCCTGCATGACAATGGCCGGGGCACTGATTCGGTAAATTTCTACAATCATTTTTCTGTCGGGCCGAAAGCCTTTGAAGTGAAAATGAACTTCCTCGTTTCTTGTTAGATTGAAATATATCGCAATGACCATTGCTACGATCTGTCCAGCAACGGTAGCGACAGCCGCACCGATAACCTCCATCCTCGGGAAACCACACAAACCGAAAATCAAAATGGGGTCGAAGATGATATTGATGGCCGCGCCCACAAGTTGAGAAACCATCGAAAGCATTGTTTTCCCTGTAGATTGTAGGATGCGCTGTAGGATAACCTGCCCCACCGATCCGAATGAAAAGACCATGCAGATGGTCAGGTAATCTACGCCAAGTCGGGCAATCTCCGCGTCAGAGGTTTGCCATGCGAAATAGCTCTTTGTAAAAAACAGCCCCAAAATCAAAAACAATAAATACGTCATTATGGCGAGGAATATGCCGTTGGATGCCACACTATCGACGCCTTTCCTATTTTTGGCGCCCAAGAGCCGCGACAAAATAGCGCTGACGCCGGCGGCAGTACCGACCGTTATGGCAATGATCAACAGTTGAATTGGAAACGCGAGAGATACCGCCGTCAACGCATTTTCACTAACATGAGCGACAAACAGACTGTCCACAACGTTATAAAATGCCTCCATAACCATAGATAACATTAACGGTAAAGACATTGTGAACAATAGCTTCCCCACCGGAGCCGTCGCCATTTTGTTTTGCTGGAGAGCTTTTTCTGAAACCATAAAAATACCACCCTTCTTGCGATTTTGGACAAAAACAACGAACGGCGTCAGTCAACTGGACTTACGTGACTGACACCGCTCGCTGTGTTATCTATGTTAACACTTTTCTTTCGGAAATATAAGAATATACATTTAAAATGCAAACAACGCCACTATCCTGATAAGTCATTTTCAGTCATTGATTCGCTGTGCATCTGCAATCGGTCTTGTAGTGACAGGTTATAAAATCGCTACAGCATTAGGCGAATATCTGACGATACGTACAGATAAATGTGCTATACTAATTTCACAACGTGTTGTATGAATCACGTAGACCCAGTCGATTTATGGAGTGCGTTGTTTTTCATAGAAACATCTGAAACAGAGGATGCGTTGAGATTGCGCAAGATCAGGCGCTGCTTGAAAACAGTATGTAACTCTTCCATAAATTCGGCGTTTGCGAAAAATTCATCACTATAAAACTCCTACGAAGCTCGAGATCGAAGATAGAAAGGAATGGGAACGCGATGACGTACAGGGTAAATGACGCCGTTTTGTATGGCGCTCAGGGAGTATGTAGAATAGCAGAAATCTCGGAAAAAGATTTATGTGGAAAACCCATTGAGTATTATGTCCTCAAGCCTGTCTATGATAGCAAAGCCACCATATTCATTCCTGTAAACAGCGAGACGGCATCCTCGAACATGCGCCCCATCATGTCCGCCGAGCAAGCGCGCGCTCTGATCAAAACTATGCCAAATGTGGATTCGATCTGGATAGAAGAGGATGTAGCCCGCAGAACTCACTATCAGGAAATACTCCTCGGTTGTGACCGGATGGAACTTATAAAACTCATCAAAACATTGTATCTGCGTCAGCGAAAGCAAAAAGATAGTGGCAAAGAGATGCATCTCGCCGAGAAACACATGTTGAAGGAAGCCGAAAAAATACTTCACGGAGAGTTTGCTTATGTGCTCAATATAAAATATGAACAGGTTCTCTCTTTTATAACTGATCAAATAAAGCTCACTGATCAGATAAAGTTCGAGGACAAAATTTAAGGAAATTACGAAAAGGAAGCGAAGGCCACGTGGATCTCCGCCGCGATGTCCTGCCTAAAAATGTCGGCATAAAAGACCCTCTCCTTCTTTTGATCTTACTTTTGATCTTAAAATAATTACATCGTAATCAGCTCGGATTCGAACAGTTTTTCAACATATATCGCTATATATCGCTCGCTGCGATCTCTGAAGCATGATTAGTTAGGCTATAATCACATTCCAGAGTTCCGCGAACAAAAACAACTAGACAAACAAGGGAGGTTTTGTGGTGGAGAAAATGAGCTATAGGGAAAAGTTCATCCAAATGAACAAAGAAGCAAAGGCCACATGGATCGTCACCGCGATTCTTATCGCGTTCTGGTGGATAGCGGGATTCGGGACAGCGAGCATTGACTATACTCTCTTTTATATGCCCGGCTGGTTTGTGCTAAGTAATTTTGGAATATGGATATTGTCCATCGTTTTAGTATGGGTCTTGACGGTGAAAGTGTTCAAGGATTTCAGCCTCGAAGACGAGGAAACGACAAAGGAGTAAATAAATTGCGGACTTTTCTGGTTTTTGCGCCTATCCTTGTTTTTCTGATCACTATGTTGCTTGTGGGTTTTGTCGTCCGGAAAACGTCCGAAAAAAACAGAGCCGTAAACTTTTCCAAAGACTATTTCATCGGCGGCAGAAGCCTGGGTGGTTTTGTCCTGGCTATGACCTTGGTCGCCACGTACTCCTCGGTATCCAGCTTCGTCGGAGGTCCCGGCGTCGCGTGGCAAAGAGGCTTTGGCTGGGTTTACTTCGCCATGACCCAAGTTTTGGCCGCTTTTCTGGTCATGGGCGTCTTGGGCAAAAAAATGGCCGTGATCGGGCGCAAGGTGGACGCGGTCACGGTTATCGACATTATCCGCGTCCGCTACCAGTCGAATCTTCTAGCCAGTATCGGCGCCGTGCTCATTGTGGTGTTTTTTTGCGCAACAATGGTAGCCCAGTTCATTGGGGGAGCCAACTTGTTCGCTGCCGCCGCGGGTGTCGATTACTCTCTCGGGTTGTTTATTTTCGCTCTGGTGGTTGTTGCCTTCACCACCATTGGAGGGTTTAAAACCGTCGCCATCACCGACACCATCTGTGCTCTCGCCATGCTGCTGGGCATGTTCGTCATCGCCTACGCCATCATGAAACACGGCGGCGGAATGAGCGCCATCATGGCCGTCATCAATCAGCAACCCCATATGCTGGAGCCAACGGCGGGGGGCGCTATTCCCGTGCAGCTCTTCATGACCCAGTGGATGTTGACCGGCGTGTGTACTTTGGGGCTGCCCCAGTCTCTGGTCCGTAACCTGAGCTACAAAAACTCCAGCGCTCTTCACAGGGGAATGATTTACGGCACCGTCATCGTGGGAGCCATGATGTTGGGTATGCACCTGTTGGGGGTGCTGTCTCGGGGCGTCGTCCTCGAACTTCCCGGCGCCACCAGCGATTCCGTAATGCCTCACCTGATCGTCAACTACTTGTCGCCCGTTTGGGCGGGCGTCGCTATTATTGGCCCTTTGGCCGCCACCATATCTACCGTCTCCTCCCTGCTGATCGCCGCCTCCTCTTCCATTATAAAAGACGTGTACCAACACGTACTAGAACGAAAAGGCGGACTGGTAGACCAGAAAAAAGTGGGCAAGTTTTCCATCATAGCCACCGCCCTCATCGGATTGGCGTGCATTGTCGTTGCTATCAGGCCCCCCAGTATTATCGTTTGGGTGAACTTGTTCGCTTTCGGCGGCTTGCAAACATCTTTCTTCTGGGTTTTTCTTCTAGGTTTCTTCTGGCGAAAAGCCAACGTCACGGGCGCGACTTTGGCGATGGTAGGTGGGGTATTGGCCTATTGCTATTTCATGGTAGCTCAGATTCCCCTCCATGGTTTCCACCAAATCGTCGTGGGCATAGGAGTCGGTTTTGCGCTCTTTATCATCGGTAGCTTGGCAGGGAAACCCAACGATGAAAAAGTGCTGAAGCTCTTTTTCCCAGAGCACTACCCAGAGGGCACAAAAATAGAGGTTCCCGCGCAAATTTGAATTAGCATTTGAATTAGCAATGGGTATACTGCGGCGCTTATGGAATATTATGGAATATTCCGGAATATTTCAATGAGTTTTGCGAGATTCAGTTTTTTCTTTGACTTCATATGATTTCATAATCATAATGAATACTATGCAAAATGTATTTGTTATTTATAAGTAGATATTAGTACGTAGATATTAGTACACTGAAAGGATCAGTTTGTGATGCGGAGAATGATAAAAAAATTGTCTGTAGCAAAGATAAAAATCGGTCTGGGCGCAGCGCTGATGGTCTTGGGGCTCAGTCTAGGAGTCGGGAATGGGTTTGCCAGCGTGAGAGGACAACAACCCGAACAAAGGAGTTTTTTTAATTTCGGTGGCGACAATGTGGGTTCAATCTTTTTCACCACGGCGGAACGGGGAACGCCCTTAGAGATGAAGGACCTCTTGCGAAGCGGCATAGATGCGAACGAAAGGGACGCGGAGGGAAACACAGCGCTCATTGTAGCCGCCTCGGAGAACCCCAATCCTGAAATGATCCGCGTCTTAATCGAGGCAAAATTCGACGTGAACGCCAAAAACAAGAATGAGCTGAACCCGATGATGGCGGCCGCGGAGAGAAATCCCAACCCCGCCGTCATTGCCGAGCTGGTGAAGTCGGGGTCTAGCCTGGACGAAAGGGGGACGAGCCAAACGACGCCTCTGCTCTCGGCCATTTTCGTCAATCCCAACTTCGCGGTTGCTTTGGAGCTGATTCGCCTGGGCGCGGATGTCAACCTGGCCAACAAAGACGGAACCACGCCCCTGATGGCCGCGTGTTTTGAAAATTACGGCGTCTCCGTCATCGAAGCTCTTTTGAAAGCCGGAGCGAAGGTGAACGCCAAGAACGCTGCTGGCGGTACACCCTTGGTGTTTGCCGCAGGAATGTCGGATGAGCCCGAGGTGATTGACCTTCTGGTCGCGGCGGGAGCAAATGTCAACGCGTTTAACGACAAAGGCCAGACGGCTCTGCACTACGCGGTCTCATGGAACGGCAGGCCGGAAATCGTCGCGGCTCTCCTCAAAAATGGAGCGAATGTCAACGCCCGCTACGGAATGGGAGACACACCTCTATTAATCGCCACAGGCAAAAAAGAGGGTGATGCTATTGTGAAAGTGCTTTTAGAGGCCGGAGCGGACGTCAACGCCTCGAATGATGAAGGCACGACTCCCTTGATGGCCGCCGCCCGCGCGGGAATTTTGCCGGAGACGGTGAAACTTCTGCGGGACGCGGGGGCAACCCTCGATGCGCGAAACAAAAAAGGGCTGACAGCCCTCGACATCGCAAACACCTCCCAAGGCACGGACGCCTCTTTTTTCGAGTGATCCGTTTCAGTGATCTGTTTCAATGATCTGTTTCAATGATCCGTTTCAAGGTGCGTAATTTCTTAGTTAATCGAAATTCCTCATGTTAAAATAAAAGAGTTTTGCATCCTGATCCGCTACAATTAAGGATGCAGTTTTGTAAGGATGCAGTTTTGTTTTGTTGTTTTTCTTGATTATTAGTCTGTTTTCTCGTTAGCTTGTTTCGTATACTTCGGAGGGTATTGGATGACGGAAGAAGTAAAAGGCGAAAGCCTCTTTAGTAGAATTGTACCTCTGCCGCTGGTGGAAGAAATCAAGCAGAGTTACTTGAGCTATGCCATGAGCGTCATTGTGGGACGCGCGTTACCCGATGCTAGAGACGGGTTGAAACCCGTGCAACGACGTATTCTTTATTCTATGATGGATTTGGGCCTGCGGCATAATTCCGCCTTTAAAAAATCGGCTACCGTGGTGGGTAGCACTATGGGTAAATACCACCCTCACGGGGACAGCGCCATTTACGAAACGATGGTCCGTATGGCGCAACCTTGGAGTTTGCGTTATTGCCTGGTGGAGGGGCAGGGAAATTTCGGCTCCATTGACGGCGACAGCGCCGCAGCCATGCGCTACACGGAGGCTCGTTTTTTTGAACTGGGTGAGCTGATGCTGGCCGATATAGAGGAAGACACGGTCAACTGGGGTCCCAATTTCGACGAATCACTCCAAGAGCCCCTGACGTTGCCCTCCGCCTTTCCCAACCTTTTGGTGAACGGCTGTACCGGAATCGCCGTGGGGATGGCCACTAACATCCCTCCCCACAACCTTCGGGAGGTCGTGGATGCCCTGTGTTACATACTGGACACCCCGGAGGACGAGGTAGAGTTCTCGGAGATTTTGCAGCGCCTGCCAGGCCCGGATTTCCCGACGGGAGGCATTATCTTGGGGCGCGAGGGCATCCGGGACGCCTACCGAACAGGCCGAGGGCGCGTCATCGTCCGAGGCTGTATGCACGTGGAGGAAGGCAAGCGAGGCCGGGTCTCCGTGGTAGTGACGGAGATTCCTTTCATGCTCAACAAGACCACGCTGATCGAGACTATGGTGGCGGCCGCGCAGGAAAAATACGTGGACGGCGTGGCAGACATTCGAGACGAGTCTGACCGAGAGGGCATGAGGATCGTGCTGGACCTGACCCGGGACGGAGACCCGGACTTGGTCATGCGCCAGCTCTACAAGCGCACACAGCTTCAATCTACCTTCGGCGTGATCAATTTGGCCCTGGACAATGGTTATCCCCGGGAGATGCCCATTATCGACATGCTGACGCTCTTTTTGTCCCACCGAAGGGACGTGGTACGTCGGCGCACTCAGTTCCGCCTGAACAAAGCTCTTGCTAGGGAAGATATCTTAGAGGGATTGCTCAAGGCCTTGAATAGAATCGAAAAGGTCATCACTTTGGTGCGCGGCGCCAAGTCCGCGACCGAAGCCAAAGAAGGCCTGATGGAGCGCTTCGGATTTTCGGAGCTTCAGACTCAGGCTATTCTGGAAATGCGCTTACAGCGTTTAACGGACTTGGAGCGGGAAAAACTCCAGGAGGAATTGCGTCAGCTTTTAATCAATATCGAGGAGTATAGACATATTCTGGGCGACTCCAAGGTCCTGGACGGGGTGGTTCGGACCGAGCTGACGGATATCGTCGCTCGTTTCGGCGACGACCGCCGAACGGAGATTCTGGACAGCTACGAGGAAGCTATGGAGGAAGATCTCATCCCCGAGAACGACATCGTCGTTGTTTTGTCGAAAGACGGCTTCTTAAGACGCCAGGACTTGGAGAGCTATGTCCTTCAAGGCCGGGGCGGCAAAGGACGCAAAGGGGCTTTTGTTCACGAAGAGGACGCCATCGCCGCGGTGAGCGTGACCCATACTCACCGGGAAATTTACTTTTTCACCACCAAAGGGCGGGTCTTGATCCTGCGGGGCCATATCGTTCCCGAGACGAAGACGGGCAAAGGCAAGCAGATCTCCAAGCTCCTACCCCTCGAACCTAACGAGCACGTGGTGACTCTTTATGGTGGGGAGCTGGAGGGCGTCAATTACGCCTTTTTCATCACTAGAGGCGGGGTGGCCAAGCGCATCGAGCTTTCCGAACTGGCGGACTCCAACAGACCTAGGCGCGTAATAACCCTCAACGACGGGGACGAAATCGCTCAGGTGCGTTTGACCACGGGCAGGGATGACTTATTGCTGATGACCGCGGAGGCTCAAGCGCTACGCGTGGCCGAGGAGGAGTTTCGAGCCATGGGACGTGACGCGCGAGGAGTGCGGGCCATGCACTTGGCGCCGGGTGACATCATCATCAGTTGCGATGTGGTCAGTGAGGAAAGCCATATTCTGATTTTGAGCGAGCGGGGCATGGGAAAGCGTTCCCGATTCGGGGAGTTCACGCTTCACCACAGAGGAACCTCCGGTGTTCGGGCCATGAACCTGGGGGCGAAGACGGGCAAGTTGGTGGGCTGTTGGGCAGTTCGTGAGCAAGATGAAATTCTGGCTATTACAACCCGGGGCAGGATGATTCGGGTAGCGGTCCAGGAGACACCCCTTTTGAGCCGAACCGCTATGGGCAACATAACGGTTCGCTTGGACGAGGGAGACTTGGTGGCGGACTGTAGCATCGTTCGCCTGGAGGAAATCCCCTCAGAATCTCCAGGATCCCAATCCATCCAATCCATCCAATCCATCAAGGAAAGTCCCCAACAAACCTTTTCGAGCGATAAAAAAAGCGATGAAAAGGCAGAAGAGAGCGTGGCGAAAGGGGAAAGTGATTCTTGAGATTAGCTAAGGAAGGACTACCGACGGTGGTTACTCTCGCTACCGTGGTTTTAGTGTTGTTCGTCTTTTCTCCATGGATCTGGCTCAACGCGGGGGCGGTGGTTTTGTGTGGGTTCGTTTTTTGGTTCTATCGGGACCCCGACCGAACGCTTCCAGAAGGCGAGGGAATTTTTATCGCTCCTGCCGACGGCAAAGTGGTGGAGATCGTTCCGACGACGCATCTTTTTACAGGGCAGGCGACGAAGGTGGGTATCTTCATGAATGTTTTTTCTGTTCACGTCAATCGCGTTCCTTGTCAGGGGTCAGTGGAGTACCTAGAGTACGTTCCGGGAAAGAAGATCGCGGCCTTCGCGCCCAAAGCCTCCGAGATCAACGAACGACATTATGTGGGTTTGAGTACGGTTTATGGCCCTGTGCTTTTGGTGCAAATTGCCGGTTTATTAGCCCGGCGTATCGTCTGCCGCGTCCGGCGGGGAGATGTCCTCTCCGCGGGAGAGCGTTACGGAATGATCAAGTTGGGATCTAAGGTTGACATCTATCTCCCTAAGGGCGTAAAATTGCAAATTAAAGTAGGGGATAAAGTTTATGCGGGAAAATCCCTTTTAGGAGTGATGGCCGAATGAAATTTCTAAGAGTAAGGCGAGGACGGCCGAACAGGAAACCTCTTTCCTTTAAACAAATCGCTCCCAACATGGTGACGAGTGGGAATTTGCTGTGTGGGATGTTCGCTTTGGTGTTGGTTTTCCATGGCCGTTTTCCTCAGGCAGCGTGGCTGGTTTTTTGCGCGGTGATCTTCGACGGTCTGGATGGGAAAGTGGCGCGCAGTCTGGGAGGAGGCTCCCAGTTTGGACTGGAGTATGATAGTTTGGCGGACCTGGTCAGCTTTGGGGTGGCCCCGGCTATCTTGATTTACGTGGCGTCATTGCAGGCGTGGGGAGGCGTTCTCGGCGCGATGGTGGCATGTTTTTTTGCCTTGTGCGTCGCTTTACGCCTGGCGCGTTTCAATGTGGTACACGTCCCAGGACCTTTTCAGGGACTTCCGAGCCCGGCGGGAGGGCTTTTCGTGATCTCCTTTGTACTGGCAAAAGTTCCTCTGAACCCCACGGTGATGGCTCTGGTTTTGACGTTCACGGGGTTGTTAATGGTATCCAGCGTGCCCTACGCCAACCTGAAGAAGCTGACACGGGAGAGCGCGAACAAGAAAAAATGCTTCTTGATTTTAGGTTTAGTTTCTCTTTCTTTTGTTCTGTTGCGGGGGGCCGCGCTTCTGGTTTTATTCTCGGTCTATATCGCGAGCGGGTTGCTGCGGTTTGACTGGGGCGAGTGGTTGCTTCTCCAAGAGGAGGAAACGGTGAAAGAGTAAAAAAACGGAAAAACGATTTTTTACGATAGAAGGGGAGCATAGTGCTGAGAGGAAGGACTTTTTTGAATTTCAGAATTCAGAGAATCTTTCGACCCTAATACCTGATCCGGGCAATGCCGGCGTAGGAAGATGGTTTAGATACGAATGCCGACGTGGCTCCTTTGGGGGCCACGTTTTTTATACGCCAAGATATGTGCCAAAATGGGAGATGAATAGGATGAATAGAATGAATGACATGAAGAAAGTTCTAAGCGTCGCCGGTTCTGACTGTAGCGGAGGAGCTGGAATTCAAGCGGATTTGAAAACATTTTCAGCTCACGGCGTTTTCGGTATGAGCGTCATCGTGTCGGTGGTGGCGGAAAACACCAGCCGCGTTATCGGCATTCAGGACGTGGCGCTGGATATAATCGAGCAACAGATCGACGCCGTTTTCGAGGATATCGAGGTGGACGCCGTGAAGATCGGAATGCTTTCGGGGTCGGCTTGTATGAGGACCGTGGCTAAAAAGCTGATTCAGTATAGACCGAAAAATGTCGTTATTGATCCTGTTATGTACGCCAAAAATGGAAGCCCTTTGATGGATCCTGGCGCGATCAACACGTTGATCGAAACGATCATTCCCCTGGCGGACGTTCTGACGCCTAATATCCCAGAGGCCGAAAAGATCGCTGGCTCCGCCATCGGTAGCTTCGAGGAAATGGAAAAGGCCGCGAGACGAATATGTGGTATGGGCTGCAAAAGCGTCCTCGTAAAAGGAGGGCACGCCGTAGGCGACGCGGCAAAGGAGGCCACGGACATTTTTTTCGATGGCACAAGTTTTCATCGTTTCACAAGCCCTCGCATCACCACAAAAAACACCCATGGCACGGGATGTACTTACTCCTCCGCCATAGCCTCGAACCTGGCCCTGGGGATGGATATGGAATCAGCAGTGGCGAGGGCCAAGGAGTACGTAACCACCGCCATCCGGCACGCTCTCCCCATCGGAAAGGGCAACGGCCCCACCCATCATTTTTACGATCTTTATAGGAACGGATTGCAAGAGATCACCCAAATAAATAAAAAAGTAGACAAAAAGGAGAATTTGGAATTATGAGTTTGATAGGCCGTAAGCTAGAAGAAATAGCTCACGCATGGGCGGCGTTGCAGGAGAAACGGCCTCTGGTGTTTCACGTGACAAATGCCGTCGCGACGGCTTTGCAGGCTAATGTCTGCCTGGCGATAGGAGCCTCTCCCCTAATGTCTCAGTACCCGGAGGAAACGGAAGAACTGGTAGATCTGGCCCAGGGATTTCTGGTCAACTTGGGAACCCCCACGGACGCCGCCTATGCCACGGTCAAGCGCGGTATGGCAAGAGCAGAGACTAAACCCAAGGGGTGTTTTTCGCTGTTGGATCCTGTGGGCTATGGGGCTTCTCGCTTTCGAGTCGAGAGCACGAACGCGCTCTTGAAAGAATACCACTTCTCGATCCTCAAGGGAAACGCTGGGGAGATCTCTCTTTTAGCCGGAGTGGGCGGCGGAACGAAAGGCGTCGATGTTCTCTCGGTGGGAGACCTGAAAAAAGGCGTAGCTGAACTGTCCAGAAAATATGGGTGTGTGACCTGCGCCACAGGGGAAGCGGACTACGTAAGCGATGGGGAAAGCGTCCTACGCGTCTCAGGTGGCAGCGCCGTATTGCCCTATCTTTCGGGCAGTGGATGCGCCGTCGGTACCGTGATTCTGTCCGTAACCGCCGCCTGCGGAGACCCCGTCCTAGGGACTCTATGCGGCCTCGTAGTCATGGGTATCGCCTCGGAGCGCGCGGAGAAAAAATGCGCGGGTAGCGGAACTTTTCTCCCATTGTTGATCGACGAGCTGCATCGTTTGAGCCCCGATGACTTGCTGACCTCCTCCTCCGATAAGCTGCGGTGGAGCGAAGCATGATCGCCATGTGGAATGGAAACCGGAATGGAAACCGGAATGAAAACCGAAATGGAAATCGGGAGGGTTTGAGAAAGGCGTTGGGACTTTACGTCATTCCCGACCGCGTTATCGGCGCGCCCCTTTCTCTGGAGGAACAGACGCGCCTCGCTCTGGAGGGAGGCGCGTCTGCGATCCAACTGCGAGACAAGTCCATGAATGGAAGAGAGCTGTTGGAGACCGCCAGGCGCATGGCAACCCTTTGCGAAGAGTGGGGAGCGCTTTTCATCGTCAACGACCGACTGGACGTGGCGCTGCTCTCCGGCGCGGAGGGAGTGCACCTGGGGCAGAGAGACTTGCCCGTGGCCGAAGCGCGCAAGCTGACGCCCCGTTCTTTCGTGATTGGCGCGTCAATCCACAACGCGGAGGAGGCTGAGAGAGCGGAGGAAGAGGGAGCCGATTACCTAGGCGTGGGAGCGGTATTCGCGACGGGATCGAAGGGCGACGCGATGGTCATGGGGCTTTCAGGTCTTCGGGACTTGATGACGACTCTTAAGCTTTCTCACGAAAATCGGCCGGAGGGAGTTCTGCCCACTGTAGCTATAGGAGGGATTTCCGCGGAGACATTGTCCGACGTAACGCGTGCCGGTGTGGATGGGGTTTCCGTCATCTCCGCCGTTGTCCGGGGAGACGTGAAGAAACAGGCCGCTGCCCTAAAGCAAATATTGATAAAATTACTTAATTTTTAATAAGATATATTACCTACTTGCCCGCATAGATAGGTGTATTATGTCGCGTATTTACGCGTATTTACGCGTATTTAAGAGACATATTGGGCAACATTTTCAAAATATATCCTTATATATCCTTCCATCCTACCTGATAACGGAGGTCGAAACTAAAGTTCCGACCTCCGTATATCTGGCCTCCGTATATATCGTCCCTAAAACATTTCCAAAGAAAAAGGGTTTATTCGGTTTATTCTACACTCGCTTCCTCTGGTACAAGTGGTACGAGGTCCCCTTTCGTTTCCATTCTTTCAGTTTCCATTCTTTCAGTTTCCAGTTTGCGGAAGGTTTCGGCACCTGTTCCGGCAGGGATGAGATGGCCGATGATGACGTTTTCCTTTAACCCGTGCAAGGGATCGATCTGCCCCTTCACCGCCGCGCCAGCCAAAATCTGAGCCGTTTGCTGGAAAGACGCCGCGCTCAGGAAGCTATCGGTCGCAAGGGCCGCCTTCGTGATTCCATGAATGAAGGGCCTGCAATCCGGGCTTTCCCGGAGCTTACGCACGAAGGTGACCTCGCGGATCAACTGTTTGGAGACGCTCTTGGAGGAAATTGACCGCACGAAAATCTCTGTCGGCTCACGATCAACAATGGCGTCGACCACCAGCTTGTTGATTTCTTGCCCAGACTCTAGGGGCAAGGATGTGGTATCGGAAAAAGCGAGGTCCAACAGCACCTTTCCGTAGACCTTGCCCGTCATGAACTTGTGCAAAAGAGCCCTTCTAGGGATGACCCCGTCTTCGGTCTCGATTGCCGCTATCTCTCCCTCGGCTAAACCACGCACGACCCGCGCGTCCACATACTGGGGCATCTCGACGAGGGGATTTCCCTCCTTGTCCGCTACCTGCGAAAGCGTTTTACCCCAGAGGTTGTCGTTATTCATCAGGTCGTTCTGGAACATGTCGATAACGCTGATTTGCTCCACGTTATGCCACACTTTAACCTCGAAAAGATTATTTTCCGCGATTATATCCGCAACCCCTTTTGTGACCAACGTATCGGCCTCCGCCAGAGTCTCGCCGTTCTTGACGATGCGTTCGGCCAGCCACTCCGCGCCCACCAGCTTGTCGAGGGCGTCCCGGTCACGCACCAAAATGGGCGTGGGGTCGTGGGACGTGATCAGCCGAAGCTGCGCGGCCGTCAAACGCTCGCCTGCCGCCACCTCGGCGTCCTCCGCCGAAAAACCGGAGACCAGTTCGAGGCCTTCCATCTGCTTGCGAAAGGCGGCCTCCCCCACAATGACGTTAACGTTACGATTTCCGTGCTCCACAACAATGTAGGAAATCATCATGCCTGGCTTCAATAGAAGGCGAATCCCTTTTTCGTCCAGGAGTTTATCCAAAAGTTCGCTCGTTTCTTCATTGGGCTTTTCCACTTTTTTCAGCCTGTCGTCCGTGAAGATACGCACGGCCTCCGCGACGTTGCGCTCGTTATCCTGCTGGATACGGCTTTCCTCTTCTTCGATGTCGGTTAGCCAGACCAGGTCGCCCGCTACGAAGGAAGTGTCTCCCTCCTCCACGACGCGAACCCGATTTAAAGGCGCGACCTTGCGCAGAATGACCTCGATATGTTTATTGTTGATCGAAACGCCCTGAGAGCGATACACCTCTTGAATTTCGTCCACCAACATATGTTGTACCGCGTCGATACCGCTGACCTCCAGAAGCTGTTGCGGGTCGATATTGCCCTCGGTAAGGCGCGTCGTGCTCGTCACCTCAAGCCCCTCGACAATGTCCTCTTTCAGCTCCTGGGAGGCCGGGATCGTATGGAGGATTCGCGTCTCTTGGTCGGGAGCCAGCACGATAACCTTACGCTTACCCTCGGAACTTCGGATTTCTTCGATAATCCCGTCGATCCCCGCCAAAAAAGCCACCTTGCGGGGGCGCCGAACCTCGAAAAGCTGCTCAATACGAGGAAGGCCCTGAGTGATGTCCTCGCCCGTCAGGCGCACTCCTCCCGTGTGGAAAGTGCGCATAGTGAGCTGAGTCCCTGGCTCTCCGATGGACTGGGCTGCCACGACGCCCACGGCCTCCCCGATGGGAACTAGGTGCCGCGAGGACAGGTCCATGCCGTAACACTTCTGGCAGAGCCCTCGCCTCAAGGCGCAGGCCAGGGGGCTGCGCACCCAGACCTCCGTAACGCCACTCCGGTCGATTTCACTGGCAAGCTCATAAGTGATGAGTTCTCCCTTTCTCACCAGGACCTTCTTCGAGTTACCCGCTTTGATGTCATTAAGGGCGGTGCGGCCCGAAATACGATCACGCAGGGGAATCATATCCTTGCCGTCCCGGGTCAAGGGCCGGATGCAGATCCCCTTGTCCGTGCCGCAGTCGTGCTCTGTAATAATCAGGTCCTGAGCGACATCCACCAGGCGACGGGTCAAGTAACCTGACTTGGCCGTCCGGAGAGCCGTATCCGCAAGTCCTTTCCGGGCGCCGTGTGTGGAGATGAAGTATTCCAGCATGTTCATACCCTCTCGGAAGTTAGCCGTGATAGGATAATCAATGATGCGCCCTGATGGATCGGACATAAGGCCGCGGATTCCCGCCATCTGCCCCATCTGGCCTCGGCTTCCCCTGGCTCCGCTGTCCACCATCATGCGGACGGGGTTCAAGTTCTCCATGTGTCCCGCGATACTGTCGGCGATTCTTCGAGCGGCCTCCGACCAGAGCATTTCTTTATGGAAAAGATACTCGTCTTGGGTCAATACCCCCATCTCGTATTCTTCCTTAAGAACCTCGTCCTGCTGCGTCGTCTCGGTGGTGATCGTCTCCTTTTCCGGAGGAATGATGATCGACCCGACGCCGAAGCTGATGCCGCTCTTGGCCGCCCAACGATACCCCAGGGATTTGATGGCGTCGAGCATCTCCACTACCGCCGTGCGGTCGACTTTATCGTAAGCGTCGTCCAGAAGACGTCCCATGTTCTTTTTTTCCAGTTGTTTGTTGACGAAGCGCAGGGGGGGCGCGATGATGCTGTTGAAAAGAACCCGACCAGGAGAGGTTTCCACGAAAACAGTGGCCCCCGCTGGCGCTTTTGCCTTCTTCGGGTCTTCGACGACGGTTACCTTGCCCTTTGCCCCACGGTATTGACGCCGCCCCTCGGGAATCATCGCCCAGTTAGGATTCACCTTCAGCCAAACGCGGGCGTTGAGATGCGCCACACCGTGATCGAAGGCCGAGAGCACGTCTTCCTCGTTGGAGAAGTGCATCCCCTCTCCTACCAGCCCTTCCCGCGTATCCGTCAGGTAGTAAATCCCCAAGACGATATCCTGAGTGGGTGTGACCACAGGGCGACCGCTGGCCGGCGATAGGAGGTTGTTGGCGGAGAGCATTAAAAGCCGGGCCTCTGCTTGGGCTTCGATGGACAGAGGCACGTGCACCGCCATCTGGTCGCCGTCGAAGTCGGCGTTGAAGGCCGTACAGACCATGGGATGAAGTCGAATGGCCTTCCCCTCCATCAGAACCGGCTCGAAGGCCTGGATTCCCAGGCGATGCAGGGTGGGAGCACGGTTTAACATTACGGGATGATCCTTGATGATTTCCTCCAGAATCCCCCAAATCTCTTCTCGACCTCGCTCAATAATACGTTTGGCGCTTTTGACGTTGGGGGCGAGCTGTCGTTCCACGAGCTGCCGAATGACGAAAGGCTTAAACAGCTCCAAGGCCATCTGTTTCGGCAACCCACACTGATAGATCTTGAGTTGTGGCCCGATGACAATGACAGAGCGCCCGGAATAGTCCACACGCTTACCCAAAAGGTTCTGACGAAAACGCCCCTTCTTGCCCCGCAAAAGGTCGGTTAGGCTCTTGAGAGGACGGTTCCCCGCCCCTAGGACGGCCTTCCCCATTCGCCCGTTGTCGATAAGGGCATCCGCGGATTCCTGCAACATACGCTTTTCGTTGCGGATGATGATCTCCGGGGCTCGAAGCTCCTGTAATTTCTTCAAGCGGTTGTTGCGATTGATAACGCGCCGATAAAGGTCATTGAGATCTGACGTGGCGAAACGCCCCCCGTCCAACTGCACCAAGGGCCTTAGGTCCGGTGGAATGACCGGCAAGACTTCGAGAATCATAGACTGCGCGTCGGAGGTGCCTTTTCGGAAATCCTCCGCTACCTGAAGGCGTTTCACCAGTTTGCGTTTTTTCTGCCCGCTGCTTTCCGCCACTTCCTCCCTCAGGGACGCGGTGAGAAGGTCGAGGTCCAGACGGTTGATCATGGTCTGAACCCCTTCCGCGCCAATTCCGGCTTCGAATTTTTTGTCGTAGGCCTGGCACAGGCTCTGTTGTCGGTCGTAAACGACATCGGCGCGCGCGAAAGGCGATGATCCCTGCTCGATGACGATGTAACACGGGTCGTCAATGGTGACGCCCCAGCGAGGCGCGGTGAATCGTCCCGGATACTTCTGTTGGAAAAGATCCAGTTCACTCTTCGAGATGATGTTGCCTTTAACGAAGGGCAGCTTGAGAGCCGCGGTGACGATGTAAGCCACATTATGAGAAATGGAGGCGCGCTTGAAGAGATCCTTCTCATCCTCTTTCGATTCCTTTTTCAATTCTTCTTTCAATTCTTCTTTCGATTCTTCCAAGCCGTCAGCCCGATCCAAAAGACGCGTCATTTCCGACTCGGAGATGACGTTGCCCACCTTCAGAGAAATTCCCTCCGCTTCCCGCAGCAATTCAAAAGCGGGCTCGACCTTAAAAAGCTCGTCGCCGTAGTCCGCCTTGAAACGTCCAACCTGAGCGAACGTCAGAACATCCCCCTCGTTGACCGGGATATTGTCAACGGTCTCTAAAATGAAAGCCTCCTCGGCTTTGAACTTAGGATCGTAATGAGAGTGCACTTTCATCTCGCTTTCGGATATGACAGCGCCTTTGCGGATGAGATCCGTTCTGCGGCCGTCCATTACCACCTTGTAGGCCCCTTCCTTCTTGCGCGTAGGGGCGAAGTAAACGACCTTTTCGAGGTCCTTAGCGCTAGTGCCCAGGAGTAGGCTC
This sequence comes from Synergistaceae bacterium, assembly GCA_031267575.1. NCBI lineage: Bacteria > Thermotogati > Synergistota > Synergistia > Synergistales > Synergistaceae > Synergistaceae bacterium. The sequence goes on from JAIRYN010000030.1 coordinate 66,134, forward strand.
AAGCGGCTGGGAATTCCCCGGAGATACCAAATATGGACTACGGGCGCGGCCAACTCAATATGCCCCATCCGTTCGCGGCGTACCCGGTTGTCCGTCACCTCAACCCCACACCGGTCGCAGATGATGCCCCGAAATTTCGGGCCGCTGCGCTTATATTTACCGCAGGCGCATTCGTAGCTCCGCGTGGGGCCGAAGATTCGCTCGCAGAAAAGACCGTCTTTCTCTGGGCGCAGAGTCCTATAGTTAATCGTTTCCGGCTTCTTCACCTCGCCGCTGGATATCTCTCGTATGCGCTCCGGCGTGGCCAGTTTGATTCTTACGCCGACTATCTCTCTTCGTGCCATATTTCTTCATTTCCCCCCTCTATCAAGGACATGCCCGCCGACTCCAAATCCTGTATATCGAGTATTTCCGGTTCTTCGACCAGCTCTTCCGACTCCGAAGGTTCCGTCAAGTCCTGATCCGGCAGGGAATCACCCTTGTGATCATCATCAAAGAAAAACGCGGTGGCACTGTGCTCGTAGCTTCGACGCGCCGCTTTTTCCTCGTCCTCATCCTCCAGCACCATCCCGCCGATAGTCCCGTCGTCGTACTGCACCTCCACGTCCAGTCCCAATCCTTGAAGCTCTTTCACCAGCACGCGGAAACTCTCTGGAATACCGGGTTTCACCAGGCTCTGGCCCTTGACAATGCGTTCGTAGGTCTTATCTCGGCCCCGAATATCGTCGGACTTCACCGTGAGCATCTCCTGTAGGACATTGGCCGCGCCATAGCCCTCCAGGGCCCAGACCTCCATTTCCCCGAACCGCTGACCGCCAAATTGGGCTTTGCCTCCCAGAGGTTGCTGGGTGATGAGGCTATAAGGTCCGGTGGAGCGAGCGTGGATCTTGTCATCTACCAAGTGGATCAACTTCAGCATGTACATACACCCAATGGTGACTTTTTTCTCCATTGGTTCCCCGGTCCTGCCGTCCCGAAGGGTAATCATGCCGTCCTGGGTAAGTTCTGGATACTTTTCGGCGCTGAGTTTCTCCATGTTTTCGAAAATTTCTTTTTCCTTAGCCCCCTCAAAAACGGGAGTGGCCACGTGCCAGCCGTTATTCAAGGCGACAAAGCCCATGATGGTTTCCAGAACTTGTCCCAAATTCATACGACTGGGCACGCCCAGGGGGTTTAAGACCACGTCCACGGGAGTACCGTCCGGCAGGTAGGGCATATCCTCCACGGGAAGAATGCGGCTGACGACACCCTTATTGCCATGACGTCCCGCCATCTTGTCCCCCACGGTGATCTTGCGCCACTGGGCAACATAGACCTTCACGGTCCGAATAACGCCTGGGGAAAGAGCCTCAGGGTTATCCGTCCGGGTCATCTCCTTCACCGCGACGATCTTTCCCCGAGCCCCATGGGGCAGCTTCAGGGAGTTGTCCCGCACTTCTCGGGCCTTTTCTCCGAAAATGGCGCGCAGAAGTTTCTCCTCCGGCGTCTGGTCCGATTCTCCCTTGGGGGTGACCTTGCCCACAAGGATATCGCCCGAATTTACCTCGGCTCCGATGCGAATGATGCCGTTGTCGTCCAGGTTTTTGAGCATATCCTCCCCCACGTTGGGGATATCACGGGTGATCTCTTCCGGCCCCAACTTGGTCTCTCTGGCCTCAATCTCGTATTCATCAATATGTATAGAAGAGAACTTATCCTCTTTCACCAGGTTTTCACTGAGCAAAATGGCGTCCTCAAAGTTATAGCCCTCCCAGGGCACGAAGGCAACCAGGACGTTCTGCCCCAGAGCCAGTTCGCCGTTATCTACGGCCTGCCCATCCGCGATGATCTCTCCTTTTTCCACTGTCTCGCCCTTTTCTACCAACGGCCGCTGATGAATGATTGTGCCTTGGTTTGAGCGCCGGAATTTGATGAGGTTATAAATATGGAGAGTTTCTTCTCTCGACCGCACTTCGATACGGCTGGAGTCCACCCAACTGACCTCCCCGGACTCTAGGGCCACCACACAGGAACCTGAGTCCTTGGCAATGCGGTGCTCTATCCCCGTCCCCACGATGGGGGCTTCGGGAAAGATCAAGGGCACGGCCTGGCGCTGCATGTTGGAGCCCATCAAGGCTCTGTTGGCGTCGTCGTGCTCCAAAAACGGAATGAGCGCCGTAGAAGAGGAAACGATCTGCTTGGGCGAGACATCCATATAATCCACGTCCCCCACAGGAATTGTGTCAACGTCATCCTGGTGGCGCGTGGGACATTCCGTTCCGCTAATGGTGGCTCCATCCGCTTCGAGGGGAGTGTTGGCCATAGCCACGTAGTAGCTGTCCTCCTCGTCGGCGGACAAAAACTCGATTTTTCCCGTCAACTTGCCACTCTGGACTTTAAGGCGCGGTGTGATGAGGAAACCATGTTCATTCAGTTTCGCGTAGGTTGTCAAAGAAGAGACCAGTCCGATATTTGGTCCCTCCGGGGTTTCTATGGGACAGACCCGGCCATAGTGGGTGTAGTGAACGTCCCGAGCCTCGAAACCCGCCCTCTCGCGGCTCAGACCTCCGGGCCCCAGGGCGGAAAGACGCCTCCGATGGGTCACTTCCGCCAGCGGGTTCGTTTGATCCATGAATTGCGACAACTGTCCAGATCCGTAAAACTCCCGCAACGCGGCCGCGATAGGGCGAACGTTAATGAGCTCTCGCCCCATAGCCGTGCTCAGATTCGGAATAGTCGTCATTCTTTCTTTCGCGATGCGTTCCATGCGTAAAAGACCGATACGAACCTGGTTCTGGAGCAGCTCTCCAATGGAGCGCACACGACGATTGCCCAGATGGTCGATGTCATCGCTTTTCTTGTCCAAAGCCCGCATAGAGAACATCTCCCGCACGATGCACACCAAGTCATCCAGGGTCAGGAGTCGTGTGTTTTCCGGCACGTCTAGCTTGAGACGGCGGTTGAGCTTGTAGCGCCCTACTCGTCCCAAGGTGTAGCGCCGGGGATCGCAGAAGAGCGACCGAAAATACTCCCTCGCGTTCTCTATTCGCGCGGGTTCGTTGGGTCGCAGGCGTCGAAAAATCTCCTGCATAGCTTCGTCGGCGCTCTGGGTTATGTCTTTTTCCAAGGTCAGAGCCAGGGAGGAATCGATGCCCTGCACCTCAATGCCGCCTCGCCCCTCCGGGTCTAATTGCGTCAGTTTGTCCAGGATATCGCGAGTGATAGGACGATTGCGGCTCACGATCACGTTGCCCTCCATGTCCCGAAGTTCCTCAGCGGACAACATTCCTCTCATGTTATCGTCGAACTCCATAAACGTGGGCTTCACCTCGAACAACTGGAGGATCCCTTCGTTGTCCTTGGCGCCGAAAGCCTTCAGCAGCAGCGAAACGGGCAGTTTCTTGCGATTGTCTATGTTGACTGACACAATCTCGCCTGGGGCAACGGCGAAATCCAACCACGCTCCTCTGTCGGGAATGATCTTCGCGGCGCAGGACTCCTGCCCAGGTACCGAGTCCTCTTTCGTGAAATAAACCCCGGCCGAACGCGCCAGTTGGTTGATGACGACGCGCTCCGTGCCGTTGATGACGAAAGTTCCCCGCTCCGTCATCACAGGGAAGTCGCCAAGAAAAATTTCTTCTTCTTTGATTTCCTGGAGTTTCGTGTTCGTCAAGCGGATAGTGGCGCGGATGGGGCGCGTCCATGTCATGTCGCGCCGGCGCGCCTCTTCCTCCGACAAACTGGGACTATCCACGTAGTAACGGACAAACGAAAGCGAGAATTGTCCGTCGTAGCTTTCAATGGGGAACACCTCATGCAGCAGTTCTTGTAAACCCTGCATGACGCGCGAGTCCGGCGTTAGGTTGTCCTGATAAAACCAACGGTAAGAAGCGCGTTGGACCTCGATCATATCGGGTATTTCTATCAGGTCATGGGCACGGCCAAACGTAAAGCGCTGGCGTTTCTTGCTCACTGAAACGAATTCGGGCATGGATTAAAACGACCTCCCTTACCGGTTGGGGAAATTTATGCCGAAATATAATCATAACATAAGGGCATAGCCATGTCAAGCGACATGACTACACCCTCTCACCTTTATGGTGCCCGAAAGAGGACTCGAACCTCCACAGCCTTGCGACTACTAGAACCTGAATCTAGCGCGTCTACCACTTCCGCCATCCGGGCTTACCCAAACATTGAAGCCTTCTCATCGAAGCCTCCAAAGCCTCTCGTGTTGAACATAAGTGAGTTTACCTTATTTTTTATCAAACGTCAACACATATAGTGAAGCAAAATAAGAAGGCTAAAGTTAGAATAGTGAAAAGCAGTTCCTTCAGTAGCTTAAAATACTTACAGCTTAACTGTTCTCATTAACTGTTCTCATTAATTGTTCTAACTTACGCGACTACCTAGAGGAATGTCCGAGGCGGGGGCGACAAGGGTCAGTCGCTCGTTTGCGCCGCCCTTGACGCTGGCCGCCAGTATCATCCCATTGCTTTCGATTCCGCAGAGTTTTGCCGGCTTCAAGTTTGTCACGACGATAGCTCTTTGTCCCACCAGTTCTTCTGGTTTGAAAAAGGCTTTGACGCCGGAGCAGATGGTGCGTCGCTCGTAGCCTAAGTCGATTTCCAGTTTATAGAGTTTTTTGGACTTTGGGATTTCCTCCACCTTTATAATTTGCGCCACGCGCATCTCCACTGCGCGAAACTCCTCGATGCCGATTTCCGGCTCGTGTTCTATAGCCTGAGGGGTTGCGGCCGTCGCCTCCGCGTTCCGCTGCCGGTCCTTTTTCCATTGCTCCAAGTCGATCCGAGGAAACAGAACCTCGGCCCTGCCGACTTTCACTCCCGCGCCGTCGCCCCACCGGAACGCGTCGATCTTTTCCGCCAGAGGGGAACCCGCGTACCCCAGTTGCTTCCAAATCTTCCCCGCGCTTTCGGGAATGAATGGCGCGACTAAAAGAGCCGAAAGCCTCAGCACCTCATGGAGAACGTGCAACACGCCGTTCAAACGCTCAATGTTCCCTTCTTTTTGAAGTTTCCAAGGCATCGTCTCGTCAATGTACTTGTTGCCCCGGCCAATAAAGATCCAGACGAGCTTTAGCGCTTCGTCGTAAGAAAACGTCTCCATAGCTTTGTCCACCGAGGCGATGGTGGATTCGGCAAGTCCTCGAACCTCCGCGTCTAAAGGTTGGCTCAATCCACTAGAGGGCACGATACCGCCGGCGTAGGAAGCGATCATCGTCAGCGTTCGGTGCAGTAAGTTGCCCAGGTCGTTGGCCAAGTCACTGTTGATGCGCCCAACCAACGCTATTTCGGAGAAGTCTCCGTCGTTACCGAAGGGAACCTCGCGCAAAAGGAAATAGCGAAAGGCGTCTGCCCCGTAAAGCTCTGCCATCTTGAACGGATCCACGACGTTGCCCTTGGATTTGCTCATCTTCTCCCCGTCTACCGTCCACCAGCCGTGGGCCATCACCGCCACCGGAACGTTAATGCCGAGAGCCAAAAGCATCAGTGGCCAAATGACGCAGTGAAAGCGGATGATGTCCTTGCCAACCATGTGGCGCGCCGCGAGCCAATATTTTTCGAACATCTCTGGATTATCCAAATATCCCACCGCCGTGGCGTAGTTGATCAAGGCGTCGAACCAGACGTACACCACGTGTTTCTCGTCTCCCGGGATGGGGATGCCCCACTTGAGCGTGGTCCGAGAAACGGATTGATCGCGCACTTCTCCACGCAGAAAACTCATGATCTCGTTATACCGGATTCGGGGCATGACGCCCCGCAAATTTTTTTCATAATGAGCGATCAACTGGGGAACGTATTTCGAGGCCCTAAAGAAATAGCTTTCTTCTTTCATGGTCGTCAGGGGTCGTCCGCAGTCGGGACAGGTATGGTTTTCCCCCATGCCGCTCTCCGGCACATAGGTTTCGCAAGGCACGCAGTACCATCCCTCGTAGCTCCCTTTGTAAATGTCTCCTTGGTCCATTAGTTTTTTGAATATAGCTTGCACCACACGGACATGACGGTCCTCGGTGGTGCGGATGAAGTCGTCATTGCTGATGTTCAGGACCTTCCAGAGTTCCTTGAAGTTGACGTGAATCTTATCAACCAACTCCTGGGGAGTTATGCCTTTTTCCTCGGCGGCGGTCTGGATCTTTTGCCCATGCTCGTCGGTGCCAGTTAAGAAGTAGACGTCGAAACCTTTCATACGTTTATAGCGACTCATGACGTCACACGCGATGGTTGTATAAGCGTGTCCGATATGAGGAATGTCGTTAACGTAATAGATCGGCGTCGTAATGTAAAAGTTTTTCTCCTTGTCCATATCCTTCTCCATAATGGAACCTCCGTTTTCGAGTTTTGCTTCGAGCTTCAATTATAGAATCATAGCACCTTCATAGCGCCTTCGCGCGTCCATTCCATAGTGTTTTATATAGTGTTTAGTGTTTTATATACCGCCTGATTTCATCATTCTCTTCATGCTCTTCATCTATACGCGCTATACTGTTAGCATCACTGTCGCGTGAAGAACGGGCCCTTATGAAGCGCGTTTACACTGGTGGAAAATGTGATAGAAAACTTATCCCTATCATGAAAAGGAGCGTATCGCGATGATAGAAACGTTAGCCGTCATCCCAGCGAGGTACGGAAGTACTCGCCTGCCGGGGAAGCCTCTTGTGAAACTTTCTGGAAAAGAACTGATATTGAGGACGTGGGAAGGAACGCGAAAAAGCGCTTTGGTTGATCGCTTGATCGTGGCTACAGATCATGAAAGCATTGCCACTCTCGTCGAGAAAGCAGGCGGCGAGGTCATGATGACTCCCTCGGGCCTTTCCACCGGCAACGACCGCGTCGCCTACGTGGCGGAACGGGTTCCATCGCGATTCGTCGTGAACGTCCAAGGGGACAATCCTTTAGTGACGCCTAAACTGCTCGACCCCTTGATCGTGGCGTTGCGAACGGATCCCGAGGTCAGATTGGCAGTTCCGGCCAAGCGCATCGAACACGCGGAAGAAGCGGAAAAAACTTCCGTTGTAAAAATGGTTTTCGATGAAAACGGGCGAGCTTTATACTTCAGCCGCTCGCTCATTCCTTTTTCTAAAGATCCGGCAACAGCGCGTTTCAAACACATAGGCATTTACGCTTGGCGGCGAGACGCGCTGTTCGAGTTCGCGTCCTGGCCCCAGAGCGCCATCGAAAAAGCGGAAAGCTTGGAAATGCTTCGACTGCTGGAGAAAGGCGGCGTTATCCACTGCGTCGAGACAAACATAGATGCGATAGAAATCGACACCCCGGAGGACATTGCGCTTTTCGAGGCGTTTCATGACAAAAAAATTAAAGAAAAAAGTTAAAGAAAAAAGTTAAAGAAAAATAAGGGTAAGCGTTCAAGCCCTTTTTATCCGATTCTCACCTGGCAAAGGTTTTCGTTAAAGGGGGTCTCGGGGGGGCCAGTGAGGTCGCTTTTGGCCGAACGGGCTCTGCCCCCCTGAGCTTGAACAATTACAAATAAGGTGTCTTTAACATTTAAAAAGCCAACTGAGTCATCGTACTCACAGTTTGCCGCAGGTAAGGTGACTGAAAGATTAAGCTACTGAAAACGCGGCTGAGCGGTGTCGCCCATCATCATTAGGGCGAAGACTTTGGCGTTATTGACGATGTGCTCAATCTCCGTGTACTCGTCGGGCTGGTGGGCAACATTTTCACATTCTTGTTGCCATACGGCTGCGGGAATACCCTTACGCCGGAAGAAGGCCGCGAAGGTTCCCCCTCCGATACCACCCAGAGTCGGCTCTACGTTTAGAACTTCCTTTATGGCAGTTTGAAGCAAACGAATCACGTCGCTGTCCGCCGGAGTCGGGGGCGCGGCGTCACTACGGCCGATCTCCAACTCAATCGTCGCGCCTGCGCGGCGAGCTACGTCATCTTTCACCCTTTGGACAACAGAGATGACGTCATCCAAGGCCACGGACGGAAGAACGCGGCAGTCAAAGCCAAAACGCTCCTTACCCGGAACCGTGTTCAAATTGGGAACGTTGGCAAAGCGCCGCGTCGGCTCGAAGGTGGAGACGGGAGGGCTGAAAAGATCGTCTTTTTCAGGGAATGCCTTGTGCAGAGCTTCGTCCACTTCAACAGAAAGAAGGTTTGCCACGCGACAAGCGTTCAAGCCCGTGTGAGGCGCACCGGCGTGAGCTTGCTTTCCCGTGACAGTAAATTCCAATTTCAACCTCGACTTCTCGGCAATTTCGATAAAATCCCCTTGACTATTTCCGCTGTCGGGCGCGATCACCAAGTCGTCCTCGCGAAAAAGTCCCCGGTCAATCAAAGGTTTCGCGCCATAAGCGCTTCCCATCTCCTCGTCGGCCAAAAAGGCCAGGCAGACGGTGAAAGAGGGCACGATCTCTAGGTTTGACAAGGTTTTCAGGGCATACAGAGAAGAAATCAGGGCCATTCCGTTATCGCTGGTTCCCCGACCGTACAGGCGGCTTCCCTCCATGGTGGGAGCGTAGGGGTCCCGGGTCCAAAACGAGCGTTCGCCTTCCGGCACCACGTCCATGTGACTCAAAATACACAGGCGCCGTGGAGAGGCTCCCTTATACTCTAGGAAAAGAGAGGGGCGGTTGCCCGTGGGGGATTTATCGTCGTCCACCCGTTGCCACTCCGTTTTTCCCAAGCCTAGCTCCGCGACCAGCTTTTCGATTTCGTTTGCCTTTTTTTCCTCACCGGCGCCTCCATTGTGGGGGGAAATCGCCGGAATACAACAAACGCGGCTCAGGGCCGCAACCATCTCGTCCCTGAGCCGTTCCGCTTCAGCAAATATCTTGTCTTTTGCCGTTGCCATCAAATTTGCGATTTCCTATAGAAAGGTGCCCCTCAGCCTAACCACGTCGGCGACCCGCTGAATGGCGGCCATGAAGGCGGCGCGGCGCATCTTGACCTTTTTGTTTTGGGCGTAGTCCCAAACCAGCTTAAAATTACCCTTCATGATATGGATCAAGCGACTGTTATACTCCTCTTCAGTCCAGAAGTACCCCGCCAAGTTCTGGGCCCACTCGAAATAGGATCCGATAACTCCACCGGAGTTGGCCAGGAAATCCGGCACAACCAAGATCTCTTTACCGTCCAAAATGGCGTCCCCTTCTGGGGTCACCGGGCCGTTGGCTCCCTCCACGATGTACTTCGCCTTGACCTGGTTGGCCGTCTTATCGTTGATCGCGCCTTCGAGAGCACAAGGGAAAAGAATGTCGCAGTCCACAAACAAGACGTCGGAAAGGCCTTTCTTCTCGCAACCATCGCAGGTAAATCCCTCAAGTAATTTCTTAGGATGTTGGGTAACGTGGTCAAAGGCTTTTTTCACATCGATGCCTTGGGGAGAATAATAGGTTCCCGTCACATCGCTGATAGCGACAACTTTTGCTCCAGCCTCCACCATCGTCAACGCTGTGTAGCTTCCTACATTGCCGAACCCTTGAATAGCCACAGTAGCCGTCTTAGGGTCTTTGCCCACGGCCTTCAACAGTTCCAGCCCACAGGTGGCCACGCCGTACCCTGTGGCAGCCGTTCTCCCCTTGGATCCCCAGTAGCTAATGGGTTTGCCCGTGAAAATTCCCGGCTCGACCTGACCGCTGAGTTTACTGACGGTATCCATGAACCAAACCATTTCCTGGCCACCGGTGTTCACGTCGGGAGCGGGGACGTCTTTCCATGTTCCGATAATGGGAGCGATGCGGGCCGCGAAGGTTCGGGACATGCGTTCTTTCTCTTTCATTGACATAGTGAGGGGGTCGCAGGCGATGCCACCTTTGCCGCCGCCGTAAGGAATACCCGCTAAAGAACACTTCCACGTCATCAACATGGCCAGAGCTTCGCATTCGTCGACATCTACATCGGGGTGATAGCGAATTCCGCCTTTGGAGGGGCCTACGGCGGAGGAATGCTGTACGCGATATCCTTTGAAGACTTGAATGGAGCCGTCATCCATCTCCACTGGAACGGAGACTTCAAGCCTGCGTTCAGAACTGCCCAGTATCGCTATCAGGTTCTCGTCGAGTCCCATCTCTTCCGCCGCGCCGTAAAAATTTTTGAGCGCGGTGTCCAACAATACGTTTGTAGCCGTTCTTCTCGTTACAGACATCACAGACACCTCCAGAAAAAATAAACATACTCGAATTTTCCCATTTCCGCACGGTCAATCCTCATACTGCTCGCGTTTCAACACGGTACTCCCTCTCCAGGGAAACCATTGTCGATAATAACATATCTCTCTCTGGAAAAGGAACACTCAAAACGAAATTTTTCCCTCCTCTTTGTCCCTCTTTTCGTGTTTGTCCCTCTTTTCGTGCCTCAGCTTCAAACGTGATCCTGAGGATGGGTGAAAGGGATCTCCTCTCCGTCTTTCGTCAGCAGAGTCACCCGCTGTTCCGCCTTGTCCAAAAGCTCCCGGCTTTCCTTCACCAAGGTCACCCCTCGTTCAAAGGTGGAGAGCGCCTCGTCCAGGGATAACTTGCCTTCCTCCAACCGCGCCAGCATTTCGTCCAATTGTTCCAGTTTTTCGTCGAAACCCACTTTTTCCCCCTCCTAAAATAATCCTGCGTCCAAAAATCACCTCGGAAAAAACCCTTGAGATTTTTCCTTGGATATTCGCCTTTTCAATTTTAAAAAAATAAAATACAATTAGAAAAATATTTTTCCAAAACGCCTCTACCGATTTGCCTTTCACTTTTGCCTTTCACTATGACAGAACCACGACAAATTTAAAACAAAAGCTCCAAAACTGAAATAGCTAATTAAGATAAATCGATAAATTAGAGCCGGTTTTTCAGACGGCGATTCCCAGAAAGAGGCGGACGACATGACGAAGCGGAAAGAAACATCGCGTATGAGTGAGCCTGTCGGTTATAATAGCAATGGTTTTTCTCTCAATCCAGTTGTTCATGCCAGTTGTTCAGGGGGATATGATGGAATATGATCTCAAAAGATTTATCAAAGCGCAGGAAACCGATTATCGAACGGCGTTGACGGAAATCAAAAACGGGCGGAAGCGGAGCCATTGGATGTGGTATATATTTCCTCAGATAGCGGGGCTCGGGAGCAGTCCAACCTCGAAGTATTACTCACTCAAAGATCTCAAAGAGGCAAAAGCCTATCTTGACGACGAAACTCTTGGGAAAAGGCTCATGGAAATTTCCGGCGCGTTGTTGAGCCTGGAGAGCAACGACGCCACACAGATATTCGGAACGCCGGACAACATGAAACTGCGTTCCTCCATGACCTTGTTTTCGCGAGTGCAAGACGCCGATCGGGTATTTCAAAAAGCACTGGACAAATTTTTCGGCGGTCTCCCCGACAAAGAAACGATTCGCTTGTTGGGTGGCTAATTTTAGTTCAGCTTTAGCCTGTGCCGCCCTTTTGTTGATGGTTGAACTCGGATTCTTGAACTCGGATTGTTAAAGTGTGTTTCGTGCAATCGGTGTTTTACATCGGGCAAGTTAAGCTGTAAGCACTGTGTAAAAGGAATGAAAGGACTGTGTAAATGAATCGAGATCTCGCTCTTCAAATTGTCGAAAAAGCCGCTTCGTTGAACTTCGAACGATGTGGAATTGTTGGAGTGGACAAGATGCGGGAATATGGCGCTAAAGTCACCGAACGCATCGCGCGTTTCCCCGAATCGGCGGGAATGTATCGGCGTTTTCTCGCTTTCGCCGAGCCAGAGCGGAATTTTCCGTGGGCGCGGTCTGTGGTTGTGTGCTCATGGCGTCATGGCGTCTATCGTATTCCCGAAGGATTTGCCGGACTGATAGGTAAACATTACCTTTTCGATGAAAGGCGTGACCAGAACTCTGAGGGTTATCACGCACGGGTCGCGTTTGAACGCTACATGGTGGAAGATCTGGGGCTGCGTGTGACTTCGAGCCATGATTACGGAATAACTTCCTGCCGTTGGGCGGCTTTGGCGTCGGGGATCGGGACGATCCGCAGAAACAACTTTTTTTACGGAGACCACGGATCATATTACGCGTTGATCGTTTTTTTGGTCGATGAAGCGATGGAACATACCTATACCCCGACGCACAAACCTTGTCTCGACAACTGCAATCTCTGCGTAAAGCACTGCCCCACCGGAGCGCTTGCCGAACCCTACGCTACCTGCGGGACCACCTGCGTTTCTTTTCTGACCAACAAAGCACCGGATAACGGGGCGTTTGAAAAATACTCTCCACGGATCGGGAGCTGGATATACGGCTGCGATGTCTGCCAGGACATCTGCCCTTTTAACAGAGGGCAATGGTCGGAGAGCGAAGAGTTCCCCGGCCTCGAAGAACTGAGCGCCGCGATCTCTCTGGAGAAAATCGTGACGATGGACTACGCTGATCTTTGTAAAACCATTGCCTCGAAGTTCTGGTACATTGAAATTGAAGACCTATGGAAATGGAAACGCAACGCGCTCAACGCCATGTGGAATACGAAGCATGAACATTACGAAACGGCGCTGACCGTCGCCCTTCATGACGAAGACGAGCGTATAAGAAACCTGGCGCAATACTTTTGCAATACTTTTATGGATAGCTTGACATATTCCCACGACTAAAGCGGAATACGGCTACAGATATTTCATTAGATATTTCATTACTATAGGGAGCAAAATTGAAATAAGGACAGCGCCGAATATCCACCAAAGACGATCATCCAATCGATTCATGCGAGTATTCATTTCGCCGCGCAAGTCTTTCATGTCTCGGTCTGTTTTCTCGAAGCGTAAATTCATTTCGTCACGCAAGTCTTTCATATCGCTGCGCAAGTCTTTCATATCGCTGCGTAGGTCTTTCATTTCACCGCGCAGATCGTATATGTTTTTTTCTATCCGCGTTTCAAATTTTTCGCGGTTCTTTTTCTCGTCAGAGACCGCCGCGTCTGTGCGCCGTATTTCGCTTTCAAAACGTTTCTCATCCACAGGCGTTATAGTGGCGGAGAAAGTTTCCCGTTGGGTTCTACTCGCTGTGGACGCAGTCGTCGCTGTGTCGTTTAACATTGGTCAACGCCTCCTTTTGGAAAATTATAACAGAGACGGCGACGAAGAAACTCGGCGACCGACGTGGTTCATCCCTCACCGGTCGCCTGTCTTCATTTTCCCACGTTATTTTCCCACGTTTTGCTTCTCTAGTTGCTTCTTTGTTTGCTTCTCTATGAAAAATTTTTCGAGGCTTTCGCCATAGGGCGCATACGCAATCCCGTATTCGGTGACGATGGCGGTTATCAGTTCATTGTCCGCAACATCGAACGCCGGGTTGTAGACACGCACGCCCTCCGGAACCATGCGTTCTTTGTACCACATTTCCGTGATTTCGTAAGAAGGGCGCTCCTCAATAACAATATCTCGTCCCCTCTCGATGGACATGTCGATGGTCGAGGTCGGCGCGCACACGTAAAAGGGAACGCCGTAATATTTCGCCAGAATAGCCAGACCGGACGTGCCGATTTTATTGCACGCGTCGCCGTTGGCGGCCACACGGTCGCATCCCACGAACACGGCATCGATCCAGCCGTTTTTCATAACCTGGGACGCCGCGCTGTCACAGATGACCGTCGTATCGACGCCGTCGGCCCAAAGTTCGAAGGACGACAAGCGCGCCCCCTGCAACAAAGGCCGAGTTTCATCGACAAACACCTTGAAACGCCATCCCTTTTCCCGGCCGATGTGGATGGGAGCGAGGGCGGTTCCATGCTTGACTGTGGCCAGTTGCCCGGCGTTGCAGTGCGTGAGAATGGTGTCGCCATCTTTGATGAGGGATAGCCCATACTCGCCGATGGAACGACAGACTCTCGCGTCCTCGTCTTTGATATTCATCGCCTCGTGGCGCAGCATGATCTTGAGTTGCGCCACGGGAACGTCGGGGTTTTCTAAAACCACTTTTTCCATCCGGTTCAAAGCCCAGAACAAGTTCACGGCGGTGGGACGAGCCGAGGCCAAATAGTCCTTGGCGGCTCTGAAACGAGAGTAAAAGCGGTCGTAGTCTTCCGTATCGATCTCCAGCGCGGCGAGGTAGATGCCAATAGCCGCGGCGACGCCGATGGCCGGAGCTCCTCGGACCTGTAAAAGGTAAATCGCCTTGTGAATATCTTCTTGCTTTGTGAGCGACAAAACAACCACGTTTCCCGGTAGTTTGGTCTGGTCGAGAATCACCAAGGCGCGCGCCTCGTCGTCTAAGGCCACCGTGTCATAGCTCATGAGGTTGTTTCTCGAATCCAGAGCGTCTTTACTCGATACTAACTCGGCATGTGTTTTTTCCACCGGCGCTTTCGTCGCCGCGTCCTGAAGATTTTTTTTGTTGGATTTATCACGTCTCAGGAAGTACAACACTCCTCCACCCAGGAGAGCACCGGGACCGCTGCTGATGAGAAAGGCTGCGGAAAGCGTCGCGAACAAGGCAAAACGGCCTCCAGCGGGAGAAGCGATGAGACTGGCGACGCCCGCGCCCAGGGTTCCTGTCGCCAGGGGTTCAGCCAGGGCCGCTAAAAAACGGAACTTCTCCGGTAGAAATTTTGCGACGAGCCCAACGGCCAAAGCGCCAAAAAGACTCCCCGGAAAAGCCAGAATCGTGCCTGTACCCAGGGTGTTTCGGACGCAACTCGTGACGAAGGCCGCGGCGCAGGCCCAAAAAGGTCCCAGAAGGACTCCGGTCACGGCGTTGATGGCGTGCTGGAACGGAAAACAACGGGAGGGTCCCACAGGGAACGAAAGAGGGGAAAGCAGCACGGTCAGAGCCGCGAAGAACGCCGCCAACGTCATCTTCCGTAAACGCGCCCTGTTAGAGTTCTGCGCGTCGAACTCGAATTTTCCATAGCGCATTGTACAAACCATTCCCTTCGAGTGATAAATTTGACAAAGAGCGCGAGGACATCGAACCGCGACAAAAAAGGCGGATTCTCGACCAAGCGAGTTTCCGCCTTTGACAAGCTCGTGTTCCTCGCTCCCTTCGCCAGCATTACCTGGATCAGGTACTGGGGTCGAAAAATCCCTCGAACTGAAGTATTTTTCCTCTCAGCTAAGCTCCCCCGGAGTTCGTTCTTTTTCGTTAAGTGATTCTTAACGCGTCTCTATGATTACTTTTACTTTAATTCAAATTTTCCTATCTGTCAAGTATGTTTAAAATGACCAAACCTTGCGGCTTCTTATATAGTTTTCGTATTTTCTTTCTTTCCGAGCTTCTTTCCGAACTTCCCAAACTTCTTTCCGAGTCGACGCTTGTGGTGTAGTCCGTTCTTGATCAACGTTGTATCATCGTATCATCAACGTTGTATCAGACTCAGCACGTTCTGGGGCAACTGGTTCGCCTGGGTTAACATGGCGATTCCGCTCTGGATCAATATGGTCAGTTTCGTGAAGTTCATCATTTCCCGCGCCATGTCTACGTCCCGGATCCGACTCTCGGTGGCGGTCATATTCGTTGCCGCCGTCGTCAGGTTGGTTATCGTGTGCTCCAGCCTGTTTTGGTACGATCCCAGTTTGGCGCGCTGAAACGAGACTATGTCAATGGCGTTGTCCACCTGCGTGATGGCTCTCTTTGCGGACTCCGTGTCAGTCACGTACAGGTTACCGAGCCCCAGCGCAGAAGAACTGACGTCTCGAATGTTCAGGTGCAACGTCTCTTTTTCGTTCGCCCCTATCTGAAGCTGCACGTCTCGCGCTGCCAAGTGAGCGAAAATCGTATAGGTTCCTTCAACCATCTCGAAGTCGTATTTACCGCTTTTCTCGTTGTAGACAATCCGCTGCACTCCCGATCCTGAATCGAACTTCAGCGCTGCGCTACCCGGCAGAATTTCGTCGCACACCACGCCTGATTGAGTCCTCGTCCACCCGACTATCGTTCCATCGTGAGCGTCTTGCGCGAGCAGATTGTACACGTTCTCTTTCGACTCTTGAATTGTGGCAAAATTGAGCGCTTGCAAAAGGTTTTCGTTCCCCAAGAAACGATATTCCCCTTCCGCTCCCGTTTTGAATGAGCGCACGACAAACGTGCCCGGAACGGTTTCGTACTGACTTTCACGGCGCTCCCAGTTGAACCACTCCACCAAGTGCGTTTCGTCGTGGAAGCCTTGGGAGCGGTTTTTTTCGAGCGCCGTCGT